>NZ_MAIS01000142.1:0-8538 GCF_001680695.1 Paenibacillus sp. KS1
CGCATCCTATGCGGATGCGTGGATTGAAATGCATCCAGGATGTCAACGCGCATCAATCGGGTGAAGTCGCAACCTACGCGGATGTCGTGTAGGTTGAGTAGGCGGTGGAGTGGCGAGTCATATCCGATATGGGAGCACGAATCGAATACCTAAATTACCTGCACAGGACATCAATGGAACTAATGCTGGTTCGGTAGATGTCCTTTTTTTGTTCACTATTTGTCGTTTACTATGTACAAACAATATGGTAAATTGTAGATAATTGTGGGGTTCTGTAGAAATAGGTCAAAAGTATTGCTTTTGTTGTCTTTGTTCATATCATGAAATTCATGACACACAATGAGGAGCGTTGATATGAATTCGATTGCTCATATTCGTGAAAGTGACCAACAGGTACAGACAGTCGAGGCGCACTTGTTAGAGGTGAGGGCATTAGCGGAAGGTTACGGGACGAAGCTGGGTGTCTCCCATGTGACCGGATTAGCAGGTATGCTCCACGATATGGGAAAATATTCACAAGAATTTCGCGAGTATATTATAGCGGCTGTAAGTGGTTCTAATGTGCCAGTTAAGAGAGGCAGCGTTGACCATTCGACAGCAGGAGGCAAGCTTTTATACGAGTTTTTTCATATGACCAATATCACGAAATATAAAGGCCTGTTAGCTGAAGTTGTCGGCAACGCCATCATTTCGCACCACTCTTATTTGCATGATTATCTCAATCAGGATTTGGAGTCTCCTTATTTAAGGCGTGTTAGGGATAAGCAGCCGGAAGAATATGAGGAAAGCAAGCAATCCTTCTTTACGCATGTCATAAGCGAGTGGGAATTTCATCAATATGTAGATCGGGCTGCGGCAGAACTGGAACAATTTATGGCGCAAAATACGACTGGCAGCTCTGAACGGAAGCTCATGTTCCTCACGAAGTTCGTGTTCAGTGCATTGATTGATGCAGACCGGACGAACACGAGATGTTTTGAAGCTAATGTACACAAAGAACCAAAAGTGAATGTGGCGAACCTGTTCGAAGACTACTATGCGAAATTACTGGAAAAGGTATGTTTGTTTGCAGAGCATGAAGATGCCAATACGTCTATTAATAGGCTCAGAAGTGAGATGTCAGCGCAATGTGAGCAATTTGCTGCGAAACCGTCTGGAATCTATACCTTATCGATACCAACCGGAGGCGGCAAGACGTTAGCAAGTTTGCGATACGCCTTGAAGCATGCCATGACCTTTCACAAACAACGCATTATCTATGTCGTTCCTTATACTACAATTATTGAACAGAATGCCGCAACGGTTCGCAGTATTTTAGAGGACGAGTTGAATATATTGGAACATCATTCTAACGTAGTTGAACATGAACACGATGATGATGAAGAACTGGACGGCTTCGCCATGACACAGCAGCAGAAAGCCAAGCTGGCCAAGGATAACTGGGATGTTCCTATTATTTTTACGACGATGGTGCAATTCCTTAATGTGTTCTTTGCTCACGGGAGCCGTAACATTCGGAGACTTCATAATTTGTGCGAAGCGGTAATTATATTCGATGAGGTGCAGAAGGTTCCAACACCTTGCATTTCGTTGTTCAATCAGGCACTAAACTTCCTTAAGCACTATGGTCAATCCAGCATCGTTCTCTGTACGGCAACGCAGCCAGCACTGGACTTCGTGGAGCAGAAGCTCGATATTAATTCAGACGGCGAAATGATAGGCAACATTGATCATGTCATTGAAGCATTCAAGCGAGTCGAGATTGTAGATCAAGCGACGGGGGAGACGTTCGATACCGATAAGCTGGCTGACTTTGTGCAAGATACAATCGAAGATATTGGCAGTGTTCTTATTATTTTGAATACGAAGTCTGTGGTCAAACACTTGTATCGGCAATTGATGACACGATCCATGGAAGAGCAAGGCGAGGCTATTCCCGTCTATCATTTAAGCACCTCCATGTGTGCGGCGCACAGGTTCCATATTTTGCAGAAAGTGAAGGAGCATCTGGAGCGAGAGGAAAAAGTCATTTGCATTAGTACACAGCTAATTGAAGCGGGGGTTGATGTCAGCTTCGGTTGTGTCATACGTTCTCTGGCCGGATTGGACTCGATTGCGCAAGCGGCAGGACGCTGCAACCGGCATGGAGAGGATGGGATTCGGAAGGTTTATATTATAGATCATGCGGAAGAGAATTT
Organism: Paenibacillus sp. KS1; assembly: GCF_001680695.1. Taxonomy (NCBI): domain Bacteria; kingdom Bacillati; phylum Bacillota; class Bacilli; order Caryophanales; family Paenibacillaceae; genus Paenibacillus; species Paenibacillus sp. KS1. Next base: position 2,199 of record NZ_MAIS01000142.1, read on the forward strand.
GGACAAGCTGATGGAAATCAGGGTTGGCAAAGAAGCGGCGAAGAAGATGCTCATCGACATGAAGCGTGATTCGTCGGCTCATGGTGGTGACATATTGTCACGTCGGGCGATGGAGTGGTATTTCCAAGAGTACTATTCGGAATTCAAATTGAACTTGAACTATCCTATTCCGAAGCTGAGAAAGAACATGACGGAGTTGTTGTACGGAGAACGGGGCGGAGAAGATACGTATTTTCAAGCCTACTGTCACACGAAGAAAGCACAGCCTCCGCTATTTATCGCGAACAGCTATGGCACGGCAGCGAAGCATTTTCAGGTCATAGATAGTCATACGACATCCGTCATTGTCCCTTATGGTGAAGGCAAAGACGTTATTGCCGACCTGAACGGAGCTGCCACCATTGATGATCTCACACTGTTGCTGCGGAAAGCGCAGCAATTCACGGTTAATCTCTATAAGCATGAGCTCCAACAACTAGATCGCAGTGGCGGGCTGGATAGCTGTCTGGATGGGAGCGTTCTCGTGCTGAAAGAAGGCGCTTACAGTGAAGATTATGGAGTGGATCTTGAAAATGAAAGTGAAATGGGATTATTGTCCTTTTGATACCTATAGAAAGGAGGCGGCGTGATGAGGAACAGCATCGAGTTCGAGGTATATGGGAACTATGCTCTGTTCACCGATCCACTAACGAAGCTGGGCGGAGAAAAGCTATCTTACCAGGTGCCTACCTATCAAGCTTTGAAGGGAATTGTAGAATCAATCTATTGGAAGCCGACCTTGCTGTTTATCGTGGATGCAGTACGCGTCATGAATCCGATACGCATGGAATCTAAGGGGGTTCGGCCCATTGACTACGGTGGGGGCAACACACTGGCTAACTATACTTACTTAAAAGATGTGCGATACCAATGTAGAGCACATTTTATTTTTAACCCGCACAGACCAGATCTGGAATACGACCGCAATGAGCACAAGCATCACAATATACTGAAGCGTTCCCTGCAAGCAGGTGGGCGCCGGGACATCTTTCTCGGGTCAAGAGAGTGCCAAGGTTATGTGGAACCTTGTGTGTTCGGGGAAGGTGAGAGCTTCTACGATAACTATGGCGATATCCATCTGGGAACGATGGTACATGGCATTAACTACCCGGATGAGACCGGCAGAAGGCAGATGGAGACGCGCCTGTGGAATCCGGTTATGCGGAACGGGATGATTGAGTTTATTGCGCCGGAGCAATGTACCCAAGTACGCGCTGTTGCGGATATGGAGCCTAAGCAGTTCACGGGCGATCATATGGAATCTGTTGATGATCTGTTTGCCCAAATGGAAGCGGGTGAAGCAAGATGAGCTGGTTGCTGCAATTATATAAAACGTATGAAGCGAATCTGGATCGGGTTGGCGTCATCGAGAAAAAGTACAACGAGCAAGAATATACGCTGCTGCCGATTTCGCATACGACGCAGACGGCACATATCGAAGTAAATGTAACGGAAGACGGCGAATTTCATTCTGCAACCTTCGTCGATAAGAGCGATGGCAGTACGTTAATACCTTGCACGGAAGCTTCGTCGAGCCGGGCGGGCTCCAAGGTGGCACCGTATCCGCTGCACGATAAAATCAGCTATGTGGCTGGAGACTATACGGCCTATGGCGGGCCAGTAAAGAAGGAAGATCCGTTCACCGCTTATATCGAGCAATTAGGAGACTGGGCGTCATCTCCCTATGCCCATGCCAAAGTGAAGAGCATATATGCGTATGTGAGCAAAGGACGGTTGATACAGGACCTGGTGGAGGACAAGAAGCTGGTACTGGATGCCAATAACCATCTGATCGGAAAATGGGACAAAAAATATGTCTCTATGTACAGCGAGAAACCGCAGATTTTTGCTGTACTGACCGGGGAACAAGATAGTGCTTTCATTCGTTTTAACGTCTACTCGTCGAGCAAGCATTTGGAAAAGGTCTGGGATGATCCGGAGATGTACGAATCGTTCGTGCAGTATTACAACCAGAGGCTTGGAGCCGAGAAGCTCTGCTATGTAACAGGCAACATGCTGCCCGGTACAGACAAGCATGCGAATAAGATCCGCAACGCGGCAGATAAAGCCAAGCTCATCTCGGCGAATGATACGAGCGGCTTCACCTTCAGAGGACGGTTCAGTCATAGTGATGAAGTGGCAAGCATCAGCTACGAAGTATCGCAGAAAGCCCATAATGCATTAAAGTGGCTTATTCAGCGGCAAGGCAAGATTATTGATCAGCGCGTTTTTCTCGTATGGGCGAACGATGCGCTTTATGTCCCGGCCCCGGAAGACGACACGTTCTCACTTGATCCTTCCCCGTTCGTCGTACAGCAAAAATCCTACACGAATCGAGAGTTGGCACAAGAAGTGGCTAAGGCGTTGGATGGCTATCGCAATAAGCTCGCCTCTTCTTCTGAATCCCATGTAAATCTGCTTGTTCTCGACTCGGCGACAACAGGGCGAATGGCCGTGCTCTACTATCGGATGATGGACAAGCAGCAATACTTCGACCGTTTGTTGAAATGGCACACGACCTGTGTATGGCTGCACCGTTATCGCAAGGACGAAAATGGAGATTTTGTACAGTTTTACGGTGCGCCGTCTACGAAGGATATTGCATTTGCAGCTTATGGCTCCAAGGCGAACGAGAAGATCGTGAAGGGATTAATGGAGCGCATGCTGCCTTCTATCGTGGATGAAAGAGAGATTCCGTCTGACATTGTCAATAGTGCGATCCGCCGCGCTTCCAACCCGATCTCGATGGAAAAATGGGAATGGGAAAAGACGTTAAGCATCGCTTGCGCCTTGGTCAATAAAGATTCGCTGAATAAAAAGGAGGGATACGAGGTGGCATTGGATAAGGAAAATATGGATCGAAGCTATCTGTTCGGGCGGTTGCTGGCGGTTGCTGATGTGTTGGAGCGTCGGGTGTTGGACGAAGAAGCACGCCGATCCGGCAAATCAGGGTCAAGTCATGTGCGTGCCAGTAATGCGGTTCGGTATATGAATTCATTTGCACAGCATCCAGAACGAACATGGAGAACCATTCAAGCCAGCTTGCAGCCGTACCAAGCGAGATTAGGGTCGAAAGGCTATTATTTATCTGGAATCATCGACGAGATTGCATCTGCATTTCATCCTGATGACTTTAATAACAAGCCATTATCAGGAAAGTATCTGTTAGGTTTCTATAGTCAAAGACATGAGCTCTATCAAAAAAAAGAGAATAAAGAAAGCCCAATCCAACAATCCAATGAAGAGGAGCTGGAATCATGACAGTTTTGGATCATAAAGTTGACTTTGCGGTTGTATTTTCGGTAACGAAGGCAAATCCCAATGGCGACCCGCTGAACGGGAATCGTCCGCGTCAGAACTATGACGGACATGGCGAAATATCGGATGTGGCCTTGAAGCGTAAAATAAGAAATCGATTGCAAGACAACGGCGAGTCTATTTTCGTCCAATCCAATGATCGCAACACGGATTCGTTCAAGAGCTTGAGAGAACGTGCCGAAGCAAATGAGACGCTAGCTAAAATTATGAAAGCAAAAGACGGATCAAGTGAGGAGTTCGCCAAGTTAGCTTGTGAGGAATGGATTGATGTCCGGAGCTTTGGCCAAGTGTTCGCTTTCAAAGGGGGAGCGGATAAAGGTGTCTCGGTTGGCGTGCGCGGGCCGGTGTCGATCCATACGGCAACGAGCGTAGAGCCGATTGATATTACGAGTATGCAAATTACGAAAAGCGTAAATTCTGAACCGGGCAAAGAGAAAGGTTCGGACACGATGGGGATGAAGCACCGCGTTGACTTTGGCGTGTATGTCTGCTACGGCAGCATTAACACCCAATTAGCAGAGAAGACGGGATTTTCGAATGACGATGCGGAGAAGATCAAGCAGGCACTCGTGACATTGTTCGAAAATGACGCATCTTCTGCCAGACCAGACGGCAGTATGGAAGTAGTGAAATTGTTCTGGTGGGAGCATCATTCGAAGCTTGGTCAGTATTCTTCAGCCAAAGTACACCGTTCCTTGAAGGTTAGCAAAAACAAGGAGGAACCTAAATCCATAGAGGATTATACAATTGCGTGGGATGAGTTGGAAGGATTGAAGGTAGAGGTTATTGATGGCCTGTAAGGATGAGGACGACTTTTTACTTCTGTCTGGCATTCAGCACTTTCAATTTTGCAAGCGGCAATGGGCACTCATTCATGTAGAGCAGCAGTGGGAGGAGAATGTAAGAACAATCGAAGGGCAGCATCTCCATCGCCATGCCGATCAGCCGTTTACGAGAGAAAAGCGTGGCGATAAGCTTGTCGTTCGTGCGATGTCTGTGAAATCGCATGAACTGATGTTCACCGGAGTGTGCGATGTTGTAGAGTTCCTCCGCGATGAGCGTGGGGTACCTATCAACGGAGCGGATGGCACATATTTGGCATATCCGGTCGAATACAAGCGCGGCAAGCCGAAGAAGGATGAATCGGATGTGCTGCAATTGGCGGCGCAAGCGATCTGTCTGGAAGAGATGCTGCTGTGTGATGTACAGACTGGATACCTTTTTTATCAAGAGCTGAAGCATCGGATTGAAGTGCCGCTTACGGATGATGTGAAGCAGAAGGTACGGAAGATCGCCGCAGAGATGCATGATTATTATAAGCGCAAGATTACGCCGAAAGTGAAGACAGGAGCATTTTGTAAAAGCTGTTCGCTTCATTCGATATGTTTGCCCGCACTGATGAATAAACGGACGGTCAAAAGCTATATTGAGGGGAAGATCAAGGATGAGGCGTCTTCTTAATACGTTGTATATAAACCAGCCCGACGTTTATTTGTCGTTGGACGGTGACAATATCGTACTGCTGAAGGAGCAGCAGAAGCTGGGCAGACTGCCGCTGCATAATCTGGAAGCAATCGTATCCTTCGGATATACGGGGGCCAGTCCGGCTTTAATGGGATATTGTGCGGATCGGAATATTTCGATTACCTTTTTGACGCTGAGCGGAAGGTTTCTAGCTAGGGTCATCGGGCAGAGCAAAGGCAACGTTGTGCTAAGGAAAAAGCAATATGCGATATCCGAGGATGAAGCTTGGTCAGCGAAAATTGCCCGCAAGTTTATCGTAGCTAAGATATACAATCATAAATGGATGGTTGAACGAATGACCCGGGATTATCCGCTGCGGGTGGATGTGGCACAATTCAAAGCGGTGTCGGAGCCGCTATCCGCCCTTATGCTTGAAGTCAGGGCATGTGAGGATTTAGAGCGGTTGAGAGGCTTGGAAGGTCAAGCTGCTGTAAGCTACAACAGAGTGTTCGGTCACATGATCTTGCAGCAGCCGGATGATTTTTATTTTCACACACGTTCGCGCAGACCGCCGCTCGATAACGTCAATGCGATGCTGTCGCTAGCCTATACCTTACTGGCTCATGATATGGCAGCCGCCTTGGAAGCAGTCGGGCTTGATGCCTATGTCGGCTTTCTGCATCGTGACCGGCCGGGACGAGTGTCTCTGGCGTTGGATGTGATGGAAGAACTGCGGGGCGTCTATGCGGACAAGTTTGTTCTCAGCTTGATCAACAAGCGTATTGTGAATAAAGATGATTTTTTCAAGAAGGAAAATGGCGCCGTCCTGATGACGGATGAGGCGCGAAAGAAGTTTTTGGATGCGTGGCAGAAGAAAAAACAAGAGAAGATTAGCCATCCTTTTCTCGGGGAAGACATAAACTGGGGATTGGTCCCGCATGCCCAAGCTTTGTTGCTAGCTCGCTATTTGCGCGGTGATCTGGATGAATACCCTCCATTTTTGTGGAAGTAGGTGTTATGGGATTGTTGGTGTTAATTACGTATGATGTCAGCACCACTAGTAGTGACGGACAGAGACGGTTGCGCAAGGTGTCGAAGATGTGCCAAAATTATGGTCAGCGTGTGCAGCATTCGGTGTTCGAATGCAATGTGGATGCCACTCAATTCGCCGCTCTCAAGATCCAGCTTGCAGATATAATTGATCAGAAGGCAGACAGCCTTCGATTCTATCAGTTAGGCAATAACTATAAGAACAAGGTGGAGCATATCGGTGTGAAGGAATCGATCGATTTGGACGGGTCATTAATTTTCTAGTGCGAATGTGAAGTGCACATGATTTCCTTGGGACATTCGCACCTGATTTTTGCCATTTTTATACCAGTTCCATGATGTTGATGTATGGTTGTCAGTTGTTTTTTCCAATAATCGCGAAATTTTGATTAATTCAATCACTATATCCAGTTTTTTTGATTGTTTTGGTCAAAAATCGCTGTCGCATCCTATGCGGATGCGTGGATTG
>NZ_MAIS01000375.1:0-255 GCF_001680695.1 Paenibacillus sp. KS1
GGGGTAATCGATTTCTTCATTGAACTTGCTATCGTTGCTTATCCTTCGATGACTACCTTAGTAGTTGAAATCGATGCCGTGCTCGTCCGCTGATGACTTTCCTTCGAAGCAATATCCTACGCTACCTGCGCGCGGAACGAACCCTGGGGTTCTCTCATCCCGAAACTTCGCCTATTTCCACCAAAACAAAAAACCGACCTCACGCGGTCGGTTTTTTCAGGTTTTTGGTGGAGGCGAGGGGGTAATCGATTTCTT
>NZ_MAIS01000063.1:0-35141 GCF_001680695.1 Paenibacillus sp. KS1
CGAGAATTTTCTCATCCGCCTTACGGTTCTTCCCCTTATAAGGATAGCAGTGGATATGGATGGCTGGGTTAAAGTTGGTACGCGAATACCATGCTCTTTCAGGACTTCTTTCGTCACAATTTTATTTTCCATGATCAATACCGTACTGTAGGAATCAAGCGACGTCTTGGTAGCCTGCTTTACATATTCCTTATGATCTCCCCTGTAAGCAGGACGAAGTTCTCGTCACGGTCTATTAATTTGAACGTAATCCCACGTTTCACGGCTGCCTTTAGAAGCAATTGAGTTGATAATTCTAAATCTTCATATCCAACAAAGCGGTACCCACTTTTCTCACTCTCTTCGGCATAAACTTTAGCTTTAGCCAGATGATATTTCATGTAAGTGGATTTCTGAATATCCGACTTAATTTTGTAGGCAAAACCCAACTCGGGATGGTTGATTTTTTGCATCTCTCCATCAAGGATTTGAATCAACTCATTCCCATAAGGATTCAAGAGTTTCACCATTTCTTGCATTTCACGGATAAAGACTTGTTAAAATCCTGTACGTAATCGTATGCTAATAATAAAGAAATACAAGGAATATTTCATTGTATTTGTAATTAAAAGAAACAAACATTTTGGAGTTTAAATGTAGTGAAAAGTGCATAAAAACCTGTTTAGAAGGGAATAAGAGAATGATAAACTTTGAAACTATGATAGAAACTGCAAAATCAGTTCTTGCTGAAGAATTGCCTTTGCAAAACTCAGAAATGCCACCACAGGCGACAGTACTACTTACTGACCATGGCAATGTACATGTAGCTATCTGTCGTGACGTGTTCGGTTCCGACTGTGGTTATGTAAACTTAATAAATACGCTTAAAAACAAAGGAGAGTCTAGAGTTCTCCTAATGGTCACAATGTGGAAGAACGGTACTGTTGACTCTCCTAGTATGAACTTAATAAAATCAATTTATGAAATGAACAAGGAAAATCTAGAGACCGAAGTCATGTTATTTGGTAAAAAACATGATGACCCAGAAGAGCTACCACTCAGAAATTTTATTAGTAAACTGAAATACATGATTATTTATTGAAATAATGCAATCTTAACTCCTAATCTATTATTTATGTTTTACCAATGAATCCATTTTTCTCAGCCATCATGTTCAAATCAATTATGCCTACATAATAAAGGCTATTGATTTTTGCGGGGCATTCCTTAGGCATCTCGTTTACGGTAAAATACAATAGCTGCTGTAATAAAGATCAGTGTCCATAACATTGAAATACCTGTCCCTTGCATGGGTGTAAGGACATTTATTTCATCAGAGGAAGGCGGCATATACATATAATATCCTGCCGTATCCGGTAAATAATTAGGTAGAAAACCTCTCGACAATGGACTGACAACGAAATAATAACCAAGCAGTACCACTAAAGCAGGAGTGGTTCGTCTCAGTAAAGCACCTACAGCTGCACTGAGAAGTGTGGTTAATGTTAGATAGCCTGTTGCACCAAATAAAGCTTCTACCATTGTGTCTATTTCAAACCCTACTGCTGTGTTTCTCATCCTAATAAAAGTATAAAGTACACCTGATGCAGCAATAATAAAAGCCGCAGGAATTGTTATTATTGCTGCCAAATGCTTCGCGCATAATTGAAACCCACGCCAAGGTGTAGTAGTTAATGTAGTTCGAATCTGTCCACCGGTATACTCCGAACAAGCAGCTAAGATCCCAAGAATAATGAACCCTGCTTGAAGATATCCCATAGAAGCAAGCCCTGTATTCAGTATACTTTGCGTCCCTGCTTCCCCTTGTAGACCAGCAGAAGTAAAAGCTGCGGCTAAAACTAAATTAACAATGAATGTACCAATAAGAGTGAGCCATATCCATGGTAATGTTACTAATTTGTCCAGTTCAGCACCAAGGATTTGTGTTATCTTTCTACCAGAAGAGACACTCATGCTGCAACGTCCCTCCTATGGAATACAATAGCTGCAACAATGAAAAAAACGGCTACCCAGGCAAACATGACTAACCCGCCTGTGAACGGGGTGTGAAATCTATCGAATAAACTGCCCGTGGACGGAGCGTGAAAATTGTCGCTCGTAAACATAAACATTTCAAGCCCAGCCCGATCTGGTAAGTAAAACGCTAACTTTGTAGCCTTAGAAAGCAGGAAACTAAATGATACAACGGATGAATTTATGATGAGCACAGCAAGCGGGATAATGCCATTCTTAGTTAGAACCGTAATCCCAAATGCTAAAAGAGCAGTGAATATCCAGTAACAAACTGCACCGATAAGTCTAGATGCTTCAAATACAGGGGCGTATTCACCAAGAATAAGATGTGTTGCTGACGCAGTTGTCATCATAGCAACCATACACAGCAGTATGCTGATCACCGTCACAGCGCCTGCTTTTGCCAGCAAAAAATGAAGCCTTGATGGAACAACCGTTAAACTTGAGGTAATCTGTTGTCCTCCACCAGATTCACTGCTCTCTGTCATATACTCACTGCTGATAGCAAGCACACCAAGAATAATGACACCTTGCACACCAAGACCGAATCCAATATAGCCAACTTCTGATAGCCGTGTGCTAACTCCAGCTATAATCTCCTCTTTTTGTGCTATACTGTCCAAGGCAGCAATGACCGCTGGGGCAAATGCTCCAATAATAAAGGCAAGCCAAATGCTCGGCAAGGAGAACAATTTAGATAATTCTGCGTTGAATGCTCTCATATTGCATCACCTGCATGTTCAGATGTCAGAGCAAAAAAGGCTTCCTCCAGCGTAGAATGATTACCTATTATTTCTTGCAATGTTCCATCTGCAACGATTTTCCCATGACTAATAATCACCACATCATCAACCGTCTCTGCAAGCTCCCCCATGAGATGACTGGATAGCAACACCGTGTTACCAGACGCAGCACGTTCACGTAAAAATGTCCGAATCCAGCGAATTCCTTGTGGGTCGAGCCCGTTTACCGGCTGCATTCGTGAGACCCACTATTTCCAGAACTTCCTCTACACGTGAACGAGGCAATCCTGCGGCACGAGCAATCCAACGCAAGTGTGCCCGTCCTGTTCGCATACGATGGGCTCCAAATCCATCAAGTGCGGCACCTACTGTTGTTAGAGGGTTATGTAATTCTGCGAATGGCTTGCCTTTAATTAGTGCACTCCCTGAGGTGGCACGATCTAATCCAAGCAGGATGCGAAGTGTAGAACTTTTACCTGCCCCATTTGAACCTAAAAAACCAGTTACTCTACCTGGTCTAACTTTAAAGCTGATACCTGATAGGATTTCCCCAGTTCCGCGATGTTTGACTAAGTTATTAATGGTAAGCAACCATAACACTCCCTTTCTGTTATGGTTCTCATTATAAAGAAGCAAAGTTACATCTCGGTTATCATGCTGTTTACTTCTGGGTTAACTTTAAGTTACGCTCTACCAATAGCTACTCTTGTGCCATTTTCATTTGATGTAAAGTCAGCCTTCAGCTTCATTTTTTTCAACATATAATTTGAAGTCGATAATCCAATCCCCGCTCCACGCTCATAGGATGAGTTATCCATACCTGGACCTCTGTCTGCAACAATGATCTGTTCTTTTTCTACATCAACCACAATGTTTGCATATTTCCCCTCTGCTGCATGGCGAATAATATTCTGAAATAAATTATCCAGAACCCGTGCCATCCATGTAGGATCTGCTTCCCAATAAAATGTTTCGTCTGCCGGTAAATCAACATCGAGCTGAATTTCTTTTTCCTCAAATACAGGATACCACGCAGCAACAGATGCCCTTACCAAACGCCCAATATCTGTTGAAACGGGCCCAAAAGGATGTCTTCCTGAGGTAAGCAATGTATAGGTAAGTAAATCATCCATTAGATCTCCGACTCTGGTAATCGTATAGTTGATCTCTGTTAACGAGTTTTGTCCTTCTACACTCATGGATTCTTAGTTTAATTTGGTGACATGTCCTCTCAAAATGGTAAGTGGCGTTCGTAAGTCGTGAGATAAATTCGCAATGAGTCGATGTCGTAACAATTCCTCTTCATATGCTTGTTTACGACTGTCTTCAAGCTGCTGAATCATCCAATTAAAAGAACTTCCTAACTGGTCTATCTCATCCATTCGATCCGCTTGAACAGATATGGGTTTCGGAAATGAGTTATTTTTAGCAGAAGATGACATGACTTCTTGTAAGCGGGCGAGACGTTTTTGAAGTTTCAAGAAGAACAGCCAAGATAATATAACAAATGCGACAATAATTAAACCAAACAATAGCAAGGTAACGTAAAATAGATGTAACGTATTTAGATCTTCACTATTGATAGAATCTCCATTGATAGAAAACCAAACAAACGCACTAAAGAAAATAAGCACAATGGGAGGAAGAAAGATAAATAGAAAATGTACTTTTAGAAAACGACGAAATAATGATCTATTCTGTTTCATAGTTTCACCCGATAGCCTATTCCCTTCAACGTTTCAATAATCTCTGGAGAATCGGGATGACGTTCCAGTTTTTGACGCAGTCGATGGATATGTACTATTATTGTTTTATCACCAGTGATATAAGTTTCTTGCCAAATTGCTTCATAGATTTGTTCTTTTGGTAGAACTTGATTGGGGTGGCGTAAGAAGTACATTAAAATTTGATGTTGTTTCCCAGTCAATATAATTTCTTCTCCTGTGCGTTTGTCATATACCATTTGGACTTCCGGATCTACTTCAATATGATCTCCTAATGAAATGCGTTCGGAATGTGTTCCACCTCTTCGGCGGATTAATACTTCTAATCTTGCAACCAATTCATCCGTATGGAATGGTTTTGTTACATAGTCATCAGCAAATTGCAAACCATCTACCTTGTCATCTATCGATGTTCGAGCAGATAACAGCAAAATAGGAACAGCAGGAGCTGCTTTCTTTAATCGTTTTCCCACCGTAAATCCGTCTAACCCGGGTAACATGATATCCAAAATAACTACTTCATGCTGATGTACTTCTTTTTCGGCTCCTTCACCAGAAAGCAGCCACTGAACTGAAAATCCTCGCTGTTCCAATTCTTCTTTTACCCAACTGCCTATTTTCTCATTATCTTCAATATATAATACGTTTCTTTTCAAGTAACATCCCTCTCTCTAAATTGGGTTCACCATTAGACAGAATAACAATAACACAATCTAAAAAAAATGGTTTCCAGTTAAGACAATTTTAACGTTCGTTAATAGAGTTTCATAAAAAAGAGGCCCATCTAAAGCACTATCACCATGCGTTACATCATTAAACAACTTGCCTCTAAATTAATTTTAAGTTCAGATACTGCAGCGCAGTTATCACTTCTAACAGTTAAGGATCGTATTTTCGCCCTACTTGTAATAAGGTTCACCTCAAAGGGGCTATCGGCGAAAAATAAGAAGGAGCTTGTCGCGGCGTGACAGCTCCTAGAAATCCAATTGGTTAACAACTTGCGCTCTACTCTGAAAATGTGCTAAGTAAAGACGGCCATACGGAAATTTTCTCACGGCAGGATGGACATAATGTTTCCCCCGCTAAATAATACAAATGCCTAACCAATGTTTGCTCCCCGATCGCTTCCGCCCGCTCCGCTAATGTTCGTAATTCTTCATCTGCAAATGACGTAACCGGGACGATCACATGGGATTCCTGATCAGTGTGAAAGACGGGATCTTGTTCATAGGCTTGAAGTATTTCGACTTCTACAGAATGATCTACATGAGGCCAGATGAATACATCTTTTTCGCAGGCCGGACACACGGCCACATACTCATCACCGATAATAAAAGTCATCAGCATATCGGCAAGCATATACGAACCTCGATAAGCGGCATCCGCAGCAAGAATAAAACGTTTCTCCGTCTCATCGATGGAATGACGGGCCGTGTAGTTGAATACTTCCTTTGTAAGCGCCTTGATTTTTCCAATGGCCTTTATATATTCACGATACAATTCAGTACAGGCAGATCTGCCTACATCTTCAGCCAGTTCAGCCCAAGCTTCCGGAAATGGCTCCTCATCGTGCCCATCACGGCTTGCCTCGATTATACCGCAATTTACAAACAGCTCTTTGCGCACTTCCGCATCAGATGTAGAACATGCTATTTGTGCCAAAAACGGCATCGCTGCATATGTAGCCGTATATATCGTATTTTGATGGTACAAGTACTCTTGGAAGATTTCATCAAAAATCTCCTGACTATAATGCTGCATTAGCTGCTGCAATGACACAGATAGGTTTTCTGCAGAACTGTACGGTCCAGTCAGCTTTCCCCATACATCGCTATTCCACGTAAGCAAGCTTGCCCTCCGTTCCTAATTGCCAACTTCTACCCTTTCCCTTATTGTATCACATAAAAAACACTGGAATCAGTGCCCAACATCCAGCGCCTCTATCTCCTTTAGTTTTAGAAGATTACAGATTCCCTTCGATAGCAATTTCATCCACATGCTTAGCGTTGCTGCCACCCATCGACCTACATAATCAATAAATTCAGCGCTGGATGGGTTACTGATTGCTAATATAGACCAATGGTTCAGGATCACTTTCCATTCCGATGAAAATCCTCGCGATATACCCATAAGCCGACACCCAAATTATCACCCCAATGCCCTTTCTCATCTTCAGCATAAGGGTACAAGCCGTAGCCGATATTTCCATCACCTCGACGATAAAATTGCCGTACATCGATGAGATTATCATTCTGGGTGATATAGAGTGACAATGTTGGATGCTCCATATGCTCTTTTATTTGCAAGACGATTTTCTCGAATTGCTTCTGTCTGCTGTTATCTTCCAAACGGTTAAAAAACCATGTAAGGGGTGTGGTGCTTTTTGAAAAGTTCAAGCTCCCAATCTTTTTCCACAAGCTTATTGTTAAGTACCTTATTATTATTTTTGATGATTTCTATTGGTATCATCTCTACTTCAGATGCAGGTGTGAAGCATACTGAAACTGGAAATCCATTATTTATCGCATCAGACAGACAAACGGGTACAGTTAAAATCTAATATACTCTTTGAAAAAAGGGACTCCGTCCCTTTTTTTGTCCTTCAAGGGGTTTACATGCAACTGTATAAGTGTGCAGGCTTCGGTAGCATGCTCAACAAAATGTGTTTAATCAACTATCGTGACTTGTTAGCGTAATCTATACATACTTCCAATCACTGTTGTTTAGCTCAAAACTTGCGATAGAACTATGGAGTGACTCTTCGATTGATCCCATATCAAAATCTTGATAGACTTCCCAGTTCTTATCGCATAGAAATAGATAATAATTGTTGGAATTGTCGTATTTCGCAAGTGCTAACCCTGTAATGATTATTTCCTTAGAAGAGCCATTATCTTCTTCATATAGCATTTTTGCGATTGGACGGTTCACATCATTATCCACATACATTATCACCTTCGCACCGTCCAAATGAGCAGGTACAATCATTGAATACCTCCCTACCGTTTGCTCCCTGGTTTCATTGAACAACGTGTCCCGTTAGTTTAATGGAATTTTTTTTGATTAAAGAACAGTGCCTCTTTAACAATACTTCGTTTTACAATAACAAGTTAATCTTGCACTTCGATAACAAATACGTAGCTTGAACTACCTTCAGAAATTCTCTTTTCTTTATCTTTTAGCCAAGTTGCAGAAAGAGAATAGTAATAAGCACCTTTTTCTCCAGGAGCTTGAAAGGAGTTTTCACTTATTGTTACTTGAGAATGTGCGCCATTATGGAATTTGGAAAGGTTTGTCTCAGTCGGCTGTTTTCCTTCAAACCTAAACTTAATAGTTGCATTCGCAATTACTGTTTCTTTTTCCTTATCCCTAAGCATTTCTTCTGGACTTATATAATCGGCACAAGTGTTTCCCCAACAGTATGAGCTTTGATACACCTGAATGGATTCTCCATTAACGATGACTTCTGGCTGAGGAGGAGTATTACCCAATTGTGGTTCGGAAAGGCCTTCATCTGAGCTGCAAGCACTCAATAACATTACGATAAAGAATACAATCGGCAGTATTTTTCGAAGCATCGAACCCCTCCCTTTATCGCGTAGACGTAAAATGATTACATTATGTTACACTTGTTTTCACATGGACTCAATGAAAACAAGGGGATCCATTGGCCGTGCAATCGTATGAATATTGCCGCGATCTCTTAGCCTATCGCTCCCGAACCCATAATAAAAATCCCACCAGGTTCTTTACGATGGGATTTTTATCTTTTCACAACAGGAATCCTGCCCTTTAATAACATAAGAAATACGATTCCTTATAATGAAGAATCAACTATTTTTGATGAATTTAATCATTTAGTAACTTTATCAACCCTATTTGTCCATATATAGCCCTGATATCCTGCTGGAATTTTTTCAAGGCTTTCTTTTGTATCAAATCCTTCTGACCATTTACCATTTCCCTCTACGATTACGACTCGCGTGTTGACAGATTCCATTCTATCAATAAATTTATTTGGCCAACCCCATAAGAACTTCGCATAATTTAAAGGCAAATGAAGCTCCATATTATGCAATTCTTTCGGAATATATCCCGTCCAACCTAATAATTCGTATTTTAAAAGTGCGTTTTTCATCATTGTTTTCGTCAGCAATTTCAACTCTGCATGTTTTGAACGTAAATAATCAAACCCTTCGCTATCTCCATCACCATAAACTGTTATTTTATCTAATTGATTCTTAGACAATTTGCTTAAATAAGAATGCCACAATACTTTTGTTGTTTCCATATCTCCATCTTTGTCATGAATTAAAAACTCTTTATTAGGAAAAGCTGCAAACACCTCATCTAAGCTTGGCATCATACCAATGCCTTTGCCACGAAACGGATAGCTCTCACCATTATCAGCCGTATATCTATAGCCGACATCTAGTTTCTTCAATTCGTTCATTTTATAATCTTTGACTTCACCTTTACCATCTGTTCTATACTCTAAAGTAAAATCATGAAAAACAGCTAATTGATGATCCTTCGTTAACTGAATATCTAATTCCACTACGTCAGCACCATTATCAAATGCTGCCTTCATAGAAGGAATTGTATTTTCTAAATAAGGGTGCTCAGGCGGATAAATGATTTCAGCTGTATTCGTATCATACTCTACCTGTGAAATATCAAAGGTTTGAGCCAACCCTCTATGAGCTAGAATCTTATAATTTGTATCTTTCGAGTAAAATAGACTCGTATTATTCATCCAAACCATAACAACCAAAAGGGTTATCCCCAAAATGATATATGTCTTTTTATTTTTTATTTTTTTCATTGCTTATCCTTTCCTTCTTTTTCTTTTCTTACTTTAAAATGAATTTACAATGTTATACCCTTTTTTCTAAGAGTATTAGAACCTTTAATACAGTTCAATGTATAAAAATGTAATCTAGATAACGACTATCTGAAAAATCAATCTTAAAAAATCCGCTAATAGCGACTATAAATGGGATCATGTTCTTGTCCCCGACAAGCAGGTGTCAAAGTGGAATCATCAGATAGTTGAGATGAATTTTTACATTGCCGATAAGTCCGATTGAACTAATCTAAGCTCTTTAACTATAAATATCACTTACATATATAAAAAACTTCTCATCTATTCAATCGCAGATGAGAAGTTTTAGATGTGATGCATCCTTTACTGGAGATTTAAAAGTGTAAGCATGTCCAGTGGATGGTTGAACTTATACTTTGCTGGAATAGAATCCCCATGCTTACATCCCCACAAAGCTAGTCCAAAGTCAACACCAGCGTCTCTGGCACATTCAGAATCATAAATGGTGTCGCCGATGTATATGGATGCCCCAGATTTCGCCTCCGAGATATCCAGAAACTTTAGTAATGGTTCGGGATTAGGCTTGTGCAAGGTTGTATCATCTGCACATATTACGTATTGCATATATTGATCAAGACCAAACGGAACAAAATCGTCGACAAATTCTTGTTTCGTCTTGGATGTGACTACCCCGGTAGAAATAGAATGTTCTTTCAGACTCGCAAGCAATTGTTGAATACCTTCGTAAACATGGATTGTATGTTTATAATCCCCCATAAACTCATTCCAACAATGATTGGCATATTCGATGTCATTATCCTTAATGCCCAGTCGTTTCAAGGAGACAGAACCTGGTATCCCTAGCACAAAAGCAAGTTCTGAGAAGTCAACTTCCCGATCATAGTTAATCTTTAGCAGCTTCTGCAAGGATCTCAACACCGCTTGTTCTGTATTTATTAATGTTCCATCAATATCAAAAATAATTGTTGTATACATGGTTATCATCCTCCTTTTGCATATTTAAAAAGAACTCCTATTTGTATGCTAAAGTATGAAATCCATTTCAGGTCAATAGATAAATTAATTCCGAAAGCATCTAACTTTGTTAAAAGACATATGAGTTCGTTAATATAGTAAAAATAAGAAAAACCTCCATCGCCACCGTAAGGAGAAATGTGGCCGAGGAGGTTTTTAACGTTAATTGTAGCCCAGATAGGCAACGACGGTGAAGTCACCTGGTGAACTTAAGACAAGTCTATACTGTCCGTCGGGTTGATTCGAAGCCAGAGGAATCTTGAGACGTGCATATTGACCAGCCGGAATGGTATTCGTCGAATTACTCCCTACCAGCACATCTCCGGTCGGGGTAACCCGGTACAGATTAAAATTAACCCCGAGGCTGATCTGCCCGTTGTTTATGAAGTTGCCTTGAACACCTTCCATAGCATTTTGGGATGAGGCGTACGGATCCGCAATAATTCCTTTATCCTACTCCCCATTTCGACCATCATCAGGAAGCCCGACGCTCTTTGCAAGCGGCGGGCTTCCTGCTATTCTAAAGCCTGCGTTTACGGTTGCAGTTGCCAGAGCGCGGGCACGTTGCTCGGCTCCCAACCCGGCAAGGAGGTATGGTTCTGGATGCATTTGTACACCTTGCCGTTATAGGATACAAGCGCATTGACCACATAAGCGGTATTTGGAGCCCATGGCGTTGCACTCGGACCGTCGGCCGTTGACACCGTCACAGCATTGCTGTTGCCAGATTCGTTGTTCGACGGGTCGTAAGCGCGTACCGTAAACGTATATTGCGTGTTCGGCGACAAACCGGTAACGACCTTCTCTGTTGCCGTTCCAGTGACAGTAGCGATCACCGTGTTGCCGTTGTAAATCCGGTAACCAGCGATACCGGAATCATCTGTGGATGCATTCCACATCAACGTCACTGACGTCGACGTCGGGGTGCCCATCACATGGAGGCCGGTCGGATTGGTCGGCGGCGTCACGTCGACCGGTAATTTCGTGGTCGTAAACTGGACACTATTGCTGAGCGGTGACCGATTACCGGAAGCGTCGAACGCCTTCACAGCTAGATTATAAGTCGTGCCTGCCAATAGATTGGTGAGATTGGCGCTCGTCTGATTGCCAGGAACCGTGGCGATGACATTGACGCCGTTGTACACCTCATAACCCGTGACGGCAATGTTGTCTGTCGAGGCCCCCCAAGTCAGTGTAGCCGTCGTTGTGCCAACGTTGCTGACTGCCAAATTAGTCGGCGCCGTAGGCGCAATGTTGTCGCCAGGACCGAATTGGGCATCGATGACGATGTACCAGGCATTTTGGGTATCCGCGATATCCCACACCCCGAGGATAACATGGTAGCCGTCTCTTTGCGGCACATTGCAGGTTTGGGTTAACGTAGCCGGCGGCTGCTGGCCATTCCCGTTAATCGTGCAGAACGGAGTCAGATCAAACTGGGCGCGGGTCAACGGTGCATTGGGATTCCAATCCGGCTTGGTGATGAAATACCGGTAGCTTGTCGTGGCATGACGAGCAGTAAAAATCCAAGTAAAGTTGTTGGTGCCGCTCTTCATGCTCACCTTGTTCCAGCGAGTAGCTGATTGCTGATCAAGCGGGGCGAAGCCGGCAAGGCCGGCACTGGCAATTTTGCCGTCAGGGGGCCCGGCAGCAGGAAAACCTTTCGGCCCCTCCAGGCTCTGAGGCTCATAGACGATCGGGCCGCAGTTGGTATTCAATCCGTTTTTACACTGGATCGCGCGGCTGGCTGGATCATTGATATATCCGTGGGCTGACAAGGTCTTCGAGAACGCGAACATACAAGCGAATACGAGCAACAATCCGCCGCCAATCAATATTAATCGGAGGATGAAACGGGAATCCAAACGGGTTTGAAACATCATCACATTACCTCCCATGATTTGGTTTGGTCATAATGTGCCTTGCGTTTTCGACACCATCTTTGCCGCGATCTTGTGAGCTGCCTCCTCTCTTGAATAGGATCCTGCCAAAGCTGTGCACAACCGTTAACGTGCGGGCATCCACTCCTTTTTAAACCGATTTATACAAACTCCTTAGAGCTTATATACTCGTACAAAGTCATGAAAAACAATACCTAATCACATCGTGAGGAGCTTAGACAAGCGGGTTGGAAATCTTCGTGGGGAGGGGAGATTAAGCGTGAGCAACTCTGCTCTACTATATAGAATCAGCTATGCTAACTGCTGATGAATGCTGACATTCATAGCGAGCAACTATGTAGGGATCAAAACCAAGCAAGTACGCCTATGGATACAGCTTGCAGGGGATTGGAATCATGTCTCATATGGAGGAATCGATATAGATAAGCATTATAGAGTTTAGTCACAATTGGAGTCATGTTAGCGGAGTATCATGAATTAGCACTTTTCTTTAAAGGATTTTCCTTCTGAACAATAAGACATAAATAATACCGCTTTTATTTTTTATGCAGGTATCTAATCGGCTATGAATACAAGTTCTTATCCTTTGCTCGGGACATGAACTTATACCATTAAAACAAAAATCCGCTCCTGTAAAGTTAAAGATTAGTTCCTCTAATAAGTGTGGAGTGGTTGGAATCATCAAGGTATGTTACAAGGCTAATAGATGTTAGCACAACACGAGGAATCTCCTATATAGGCATCTGCACAATCATATAGTTATTAACCTACATACTGTACATACAGGATATTTGACGTTACGAATAATACGTTATCTTTATAAAGCAAAAGGAGGTATTGTAATGACAAATTTTTATTCTTTTCACGGGACTATCACTATGATTAATGATTTTTTTACAGGGCAAAATGGCGAAGGATGTTTTAAATTTATATCTGTAGACAACGGGTTGGGGGAAATCGTAAATTTCGTGGTGTCGCCCAAAACCTATTTTGTAGACCATGTAATGGTATCAGTGGGAGATCAAGTGACTGGATATTATGACGGAAATGCACCTGCACCTCTAATTTACCCTCCACAATATCAAGCAATTGTCATAGTAAAAAATAGCCCCTATCAGAATGTAAAAGTAGATTATTTTAATACTGAGTTGGAGAGTAGTGATGGACAATTACGATTAATCATTTCTCCCTATACTCAACTTGTACTAACAAATGGGCAACACTTTTCAGGAACCCCTGTGAACCGAGATCTAATTGTTATTTATGGACCTAGCACACAGAGTATCCCCGCCCAAACTACACCCTATAGAATTGTAGTTTTGTGTTTGGGGGCATTATAGAAAATTCCTGTTTAGATACTTTGCGAAAACAGCCAAATAAAAAACCGCGCATCGCGCGGATCCTATCTAATGGCACGTACCATTTTTAGTCCTAGTTAATAATCGAGATTGTGTTTATTATACGTCTCTCCTATTCTTTCCTACAAACGCTAATGATCGATGAAGATAACGGAGAGAACGGCGTTTTATCCCAGTCAGCATATTGATGTTCGACGTGAAAGCCGTGACGGGTTAATAAAGAATGAAGCGTACTCTGATCCGTGAACCGACAAGCAATTCGGGAAGTCGTTCGCTTATCCCCCCCAATTACGCATCGTGACCCAATGCATGATTTGCTGGCTAGCATCGTAACATGCCATTCCCTCCTTTCATTATTTCATCAAGTACTCCAAAATTTGACTCACATTAGACTCCACACTGTTTAAGTGCGTATGTATCGTGATTTCTGGGTGCTCCGGCGCTTCATAGACATCAGAAATACCCGTAAATGCTGTTATCTCACCTTTTATTGCTTTTGCATATAAGCCCTTTACATCTCTGCGCACACAATCCTCTAAGGGACAATGCACATACACTTCAACGTATGGCTCCAGCTCTGCTCGCGCATAGTCTCGCATTTCCAAATAGGGTGCAATCATGGAGATGATCGTCGTAACACCATTGCGGTTCAGCAGCTTGCTAATATAGACGGCACGACGAATATTCTCCATTCGATCTTCTCTACTGAATCCAAGCTCTCGTCCTACCATTTGTCTAAGTTCATCGCCGTCCAAGCATTCAACCCTAACGCCTCTTTCTTGAAGAGCTGCTGACAAAGCTAACGCCGTTGTCGTTTTACCAGAGCTTGGAATCCCTGTTAACCATATTGCCGTTCCTACCAATGCATAGTTCCCCTTTATGCTAATATTGCGATTCGTTCGAGTGCACGTTCTCCGTAAATAGAATCGAACGACTGCTCCTCCATATGGATATAGCCTATATAACAATCACATTGCCTCATACGACACGAGCGTTCTTTAGAGATTCCATCAAGCCCATCTTTATACAAATTTCCGATTACTTGACGATCCTTATAGCAACGCTTTACGCGCCCGTCTCCTTGGACATAAAACACACTTTTTCCGGCACGGCACGGCTTGTCCATACTGTCGTAATCCCTGGCATTAAGGATAAAATAGGGATCCATATCGGTCAAAAATGCTGTATCCTCGGCAGAATAGTATGCTGGTTTATCTTTGTAGGCGTTCACCCACATATAAATATCAACAGGCAGTGCCTTCCTTAAGGAAGAAATGGAGTTGAACGCACTCTTCACACCGACACAGCCTACACTGAACGGTATTTTTTGTTCATAAAGCTTGCCGCATTGCTGTAAAAATCGTTCTTCCTTCGTCTGCCCAGGATGGTACGTTACCCAGAATGCAGCCGTAACCGGATTCAACTCGCGCGTCCAATCGAGCTTAGCGGATAAGTTGGTTTGTATAGCGACCTTATGAACGTGCTGCATGTGGGACAGCTTGACCATCGCTTCCCTGTACCAACTATGCGTAAGCCCTTCACCATATGGGTTGAAAAAAACGGACAACTGATGCCCGCTTCCTTCTTGCTTCCTTACCCAATCGACAAAGGTCTGCACTTGCAGCCGATCCTTCGCCAATGTCTCTGGACTATCCGTGTTCTTGCTAAAAGGACAGTAAGGACAGTCATAATTGCATGAGCTCAAGCTCCCGCGAAAATAAATCGTCGCTTTCATAACAGTACACAGCTTTCCATACGTGCCCGAATATCCGGAGAAATGAACCAATCTCCTATGGAATCGGAGTACATAAGCCCTTCATCCGTCAGCCGAAGCACCTCATGCTCTATAACAGCAAGATCCGTATGCACAAGCAGATTCAACTCGGGATAATCGACGAGAGATGACGTTCCGAACCGCTCCACGTAGCTGCTCAATGCCAAGCCTTCCGTATGAAGCAGCGCTTTTAGTATAAAGCGTCGCTGCTGGTCATCCTCGCTTAATACAATGCCATAATCTGCATGGGTGTAGTCGGCTGAAGCCACGTAGTCGGCAATGATGCTTGCTGTAGCTGAACGACCTACACTGTATCGCGAGGAGTAATGAACCTCTTTTGTGTAAGAGCGTGCGCCACAGCCAAGTCCAATCATGCCCTCTTCCTGACAACCATACGGAAGCAGTGATTTTTTCGAAATCGCATCTGCTTTGGCAAATCTGCGCATCGAGTACTGGGTATATCCATGTGCAAGCAAGCGATCCCGCGCTGCACGATAGAAGCTTACCCTCTGATCCTCGCCACTCTGCCTTATCTGCTCTGGCTTTACAATCGTGTGCTCGCGAGTATATAGCGGATAAATAAATAACTCCTCTGGGTCATAAGACAACGCCTTATCCAGCGAATAAATCCATGAATCATGGGTTTGACCGGGAAGGCCATAAATCAAATCCAGATTTAGGATCGGAAATTGGTATAACTTGAGCTGCTTCAGAGCTCTTTCGACTTCCTGCGGCTTTTGGGGACGATAGATCGCGTCCGCTTCAAATTCTACGAAGCTTTGAATGCCCATACTGACCCGATCCACCTGCCTGCTTTTTAAAATATTCAAGCGTTCGGTGGTTATCGTTTCGGGAGATGTCTCTACCGAGATGGAAGCTTGGGCTGGATTCATGCCCATCACATTTTGAGCAATATGAAACAACCGATCCAGCTGGTCAGGCTCGAGTAAAGTCGGCGTACCGCCTCCAATAGCAAATCTAGCAATCGGCTTATTCGGAATAAGTGGAGCCCATTGTGCAGCTTGTCTCTCCAATGCATCCACATAATTGGTATGTACGTCGGCTCTCTTGTCAGGCAACGTGAATAAATTGCAAAATCCGCAGCGTGCTCCACAAAACGGGATATGCATATATAAAAAGAGTGAATCTGCCTTTTCTCGGCTCCACAGTTCGGAAAGCGGCAGCTTCCTCTCCAATTCTCGATAGGAGGTTTTGTGTGGATAAGCATATAAATAAGACCGGTAAGGCTCTGATGTGAGGTTTTCCTTCCAACTGCGCAGAGCCTCTGAATTCTGGATGATATCCGTGTAATTAGGGTAGACCGTATGGCTCATCATGTTTCCTCCTCTCACCTTACAAAATAAATTCGCGATAAGGCACGTTCCACACGACCTCATGCGCTAGCCTATGGCCGTTGTAGCCATCTTCACCGAAGGCGGTTCCATGATCAGAGAACGCCATGCAAAATACAGGTCGTTCCCGTTCTCTGAATGCCTGAAATAATCGACCAAGCTCACCGTCAACATATCGAAGTGCTGCGCGCTGTGTCTCTAATGAGTCTTTCTTTGCTCCTGGTACAAAATAATGATTGGGCCCATGAATCGCTGATACGTTCATAAATAGAAACAGGCGTTCCGTCTGATTCGAATTATGCAGGAGCTTGATGGCATGGTTCACCTGATGCTCTGTCGAGCGTTGATTTGTAACCCCAAAGGTCATCCGCCAATAGCTTTCTTGGAAGTAGCTTGGAAGAACTTTGGCTAGCGGAACCTTTTTGGTAAAGAAGATAACTCCGCCTATACAAATCGTACGGTAGCCCACAGCTTGCAATCCAGATACGATATCCGTTGTATCAAATTGCCATGTATACGGATGTGTCTTTAATCCCGTATTTTTCGAATGAAACAATCGTACATGCTCTGCCTTATTTGTCGTAGCCGGAGTTGGCAGAAATCCGCCAAAGAAAGCATGATGAGCAGCATAAGTGAAGCTGCCTGGTGTATGTCGCTTTTCCCAATGCCCGGTCCCGCACAAATTCGGACAGTTTGCTTCCTCCAACACAGCGGCGTCATATCGCAGTGTATCCAGCGTAATCATCAGAATATCGTGACTGCCTACAATTTCATTCATGTTAAACATCGTGGTGATCCTCTTCCATTTTAGATAGTCGTAGAGAGTGTAGCCATTCTCATTTCCCATTCATAGGGATCATGTCCTTCATAATGACTATGGTACAGTAAATCTCCGAACGGATTAACATCCAATACATAAGGTCTATAGGAACCGCTGCTCAATAACACATCTATGCCTGCGACAGTAGAACGTGGAAATACCGATAGCGTTTGTTCAGCGCATTGTCGTACGGCAGCTTGAAGATTGTCAGACAAGCCGATTTCATCCAAGCTCATTCGATCACTATCAAGATGCAGATTCGTTATAGGTGTTCTGCTTACCCTTGCAATACTATGACACGCTTTACCTTCTACGACAAGTTGCCGGATATCAAAGGTGCGATCCCGATAAGACGCTTTCGGAATCCATTGCTCTACATGAGCGCCTTGTTCCAATAACCAGTTGATGATTTGGCGAATGACTTGGCGTTCTTTATAGTTCACCAGCTTTTTTACGTTATAAAATATAGGAGGTCTACGTAGATAGTTCTCCACACCTATCGTAGTCACGGCCGATTCTGCACCTGTAATGGGGTTTTCCTGATATGCGATCACACCACATGCGCCGGAACCCGTTGCTAGCTTAATAAATAAACGATATATGCGCTCTTTTGCCATAACATCCCGAAGTATATTGTAATCCGGTATGTCTTCCGGTGCAGCTAATCTTCTAGGTACCGGTAATCCAGCCGATGATAAGATCTGGTGAGTATACCTTTTATCGAACATTGCGGCTATATCCTCGGGAGCATTCATCCAACGTGGCGTATTCCACAGCTGTGCTGCCTCCCTGTCCAGTTGAGATAACAGCTTGCAATACCCACGAAACCACTGGGAAGGATGATACAGCTCTCCCTTATTTTCCTCCAACCCTTTGGCCATCCTTACCGAGATAGGCTGAACAACGCACTTGTTATATCTAAGCCATCGCTCGTCTATATGGGTGTTGGCCGAATCAGGGGCGCCAAGTGCAATAAGCTCACGTTCCACTTCAAAATGTTCCCCGGGCGCGTCAAGCCGCAGCAATGGAGGTTCATCCAACGTTTGCCCCAAGCTCTGTGCAACCGAACTCAAGGATGCATTTCCCTGCAACACATCTAAATAATTCAAAACAAGAGCTGGGGGCAACCCCAGCCGAGTTCTTGCTGCTTGTAGTCCGGTTGTTCTTCTATTGCCGGAATTGCCAATGATAATCATCGATTTCATCGTTATTCCGTCAATGAAGGATAGCGATAATCCTCGTCTTCATCAGAATCCTGTTGATCACTGATATCTACATTGAGGCCTGACTGCTTCCAACGATTCATCATTGCATCTGACATGTAATGATAGCTTAAATCAAGCGACTTCAGTTTCAATATCTTTTCACTATTGATAAGAGCTTCCGCTCCCTTATCTGTCAACGTCCCCATAGAAAGATCCAACGTATGTAGTTGATCAAGAATCGGTGCATCGGCTACTGCAATAGCGATTTCGTCTTGAATTTCACTGTCTTTGAGCCCAAGATAGGAAAGCTGAGGGAACTTTCCAGGTTCAATCAACTGGAGCACATCCGCGAGACTTCCGTCAAATCCATACTCCTCTACCCCTAAATAAAGCTCCAGCTTCTTCAAATTTTTGAAACTGCCTTCACTTATGCTAGTAATGACGTCTGTTCCAAGCCCGCCGCAAATAATAGTAAGCTCCTCTAGTTTGTCGTGGTGAGCCGGAATAAGACTAAGACCTGTGCTCCCTTTAATGGTGAGTGATCGAAGCTCAGGATAAGCAGATAGAATCGGCCCTAGGTTAGATTGATTAATCCAAGAAACCTCGCATTCTTCAGAGGACATATCGCCAATAAATAAGCTCCGCAGCTGCGGAAAGCGGTCTTTTAACCGAACAAGAGCTTCGACAACTACACTGGAATCATCCTCATAGGCGCCGCCCCAGTCACCGATTATGAGACTTTCAAGCTGCAAGCTCTCATCCTTGCCTGCAAGCTCCTCTATTAAATCTACGATTTTGACACCATCCTCGTATTGATCATAATCGACAGATAGTTTACATTCGGACATAACATTACCTCCTGAAAATGAATACTAACTTGTTCATTATAATAGCCACACTTGTAAGTATCAAATGTTTCCAATCCATAAATATCCCCTAAAGTAATTGCCTTGCGGAAGGGATCCGACAAGCCGTATCTCTTTCTGTGAAAGCCAAAATTGCATATAACTAATTCCTTATGTTCTTGTCAAATGAAAATGACATGAAGTTGATGACATAAAGCAAAAAAACCGCATTTTGCGCGGTTAATCTAAGCCTTTCAAATTCAAATCATGTTCAGACACTAAGATAGGACTCTATAGAGTTTTTCATATGATTTACGAGTGCTATTACCTCGCTGAAATCTGCTCATTTTATTTGTAATTTATCTTGTTGCATACATCATGAGCATCCTCCCATTTTCTTTTGCAAGAGCAATATAAATGACACCGCCAAAAGATCCCGGAGGAAGAGTTCCCTCGATAATCCAAGCTTCTGCAATAGGGTTATAGCTGATAGCAAAGGGTGTTTCCTCCAAAAAACGGGGATAATGCTCTGCTAAATAGGGGAAGATTGCCGTTGCAACTGCATGTACATCTGTAAGCTCACCAAAAGCAGTTTCATCTCCAAACCGATTATCCTGGAGAAGAGTGTCGCGATCGGCGAAATAGAGCTCAAACCTGCCATATAAATTCTCATCATCCAAATCACGTTCTACAAATCCATATTCAATAACTTTTTCCTTTTGATAAACATTGCTTTTACTCTTTTTCTTATAGTCAGCCCGTACGGTGATTTGATTAACTCGAAGCCGGTCGCGTTCTTGCTCCTGCTCAGCTATTATTTGCTCCAAAGCATCCATAAAGCTCATTTTGATTCACCCTCTGTTCCCATTGAACTCCTTTTCAAAAGCATGAATGCACTTGCCCTCTTTGGAAGTGTCCAAGACTGCAAAACGAATTTCCGAAAATAGGTATCCTAAGCCTTCATCCTTCAGCAGCTCCCGCCACCATCCTGCTACCTTCACCGGGTCATTCCGGAAAACACCGCAGCCGTAGGCACCCAAAATGAGGTTCTTATCGCCTTTTTGGGCGAATATGGCTAAGGCCAGTCGCATCCGGTCTTTCATCATACATTCCGCTTTCCGGGGATCCTCTCCCTTAAGCAGAACCTGCCCATAATTCACGGCGGGCAGAGTCAATACTGAAGCTGTCACCGGCCGCTCTATAAGATCGAACCGCTGGTTACGGAAAAACACTACGTCCGGGGAATAGATGGCGTGATTCGTATACATCATCGATTTACAGGCCCGATTAGCCTTATAATAACGTTCATTGCGCAGCTGTGTTTCATATAATCCGCTGGAGGCCGCCAGGCTTTCTTCCTGAGCCATCGCCCCGTTTAAAAATCCACCTCCGGGATTTTTTGCGCTAGCAAAGTTTAACACGCCGACGCGCCCTTTCCCTAGCTCCGCAAAATCCAAGATCGACTTTACTGTGGTCTTGTTGGCGACAGAATAAACGGGTTCTTGCGGCAACTTAGGCAGCTCGTCATTTCCCCGTACCAGTGTCTCTCCCTGTTCCGGTGTAATCAGCTCGCTATTTGCCTCGGATTGCTTTTGTGCAGTGGCGAATTCTACCCGCCGCCCCTTATATTCATAGAAGCCTTGCCGCTGTATTCGTAATGTTTCCTCAGCAATTTCTTTTCGTTTCATTTCATTCCCTCTTCTTTCATCAATAACAAATCCGGTAGATGTTAATCTCGTAGTAATTCGTCTCTCACTTCGGTCAGCACAAATCCGAGTAGGTTCCTACCACGCCATATTAGTGGATTCTCCACATCCGGATTGGACTGTCCCATGCCGATTCCCCAAATGCGATCCCGTGGGCTGGCTTCAACGAGAATACGGTTTTTCGTTGACTTGAGATATTCGCCAAGCTTCGGATTCTGCGAAAATTTGGCCAAATTGCCTCTTTTAACGATGCCATAGCATTCGTTGTCCCAAATATCCTTGTCGAAGTTTCTAACTGCACGCCCGTAGGCTTTCATCTCCTTAGGATGCTTAGCTTTAAGAATCGCGTCCAACATTTCGCCATCTTCAAAAAGTCTTGCTTTCTCGGACATCATAAACTGCTCGACACAGGAATACTCGTGTCCCTCTACCACGAAAGGGCTCATCCACCATTGGCTAAAACAGCTTTTGTCAACCCCGCCGTCTTTTGGCGGAGTATGGCCCCAGAAGAAGACAAACTTGAACGTTTTACCTGCAATATATGCTTTTCTTAACTGCTCGATATTGTATATCATCATCGATATTCCTCCAAATTTCTTCGAAACAAGCGGGAAGGACGGTGTCCCGCATTTTCAGTATAATGATCGGTCTCCGCTACAAGATGCGCCACTTTACGCCGGAAGGCGGCTTTCAATAATTCTTTGTCCAAGATCACCTCGTAAACCTGCTGCAGCTCCGTCAAAGTAAAGAGGTGCGGCATCAAGTGCAGCGCAATGCCGGTATAATTCACTTTTCCCCGCAGTCGCTCAATAGCGCAGGCGATAATCTTCGCATGATCAAAAGCCAATCCGTGATTTGATACGATGGAGTAAGAGGTCGACGACGAGGCCGGCTTTGACGTCATCGTCCATTCCACAACTGCCGTAAGCTCTTCCTCTTCGCTGCTTAGCTTGAGCTCGTATTCCATTGTTTTCACAAACCCATCCTCAATAAACTCTTTACGCTCACGTAGGAGCCGATAGGTTGCCTTGAACCAGGCTGCGCCGACAGCGTCATCCCCTGCTTTCAGCTGTACCTGATCGCTGTTAATTAAGGCCATGTAGCTGCAGCTCATCACCCATGTGCGGGGATCCCTACCAACATCGCTGAAGGTGTACAACTGCTCCAAATATACGTCATCCACACCCGTTTCCTCGCGCAGCTCCCTCACCGCCGCCTGCTCCGTCATCTCATTCGGCCGGACGAATCCGCCTGGAAGCGCCCAACTGCCCAAGAATGGATGACCACCGCGGCGAATGAGCAATATACGCAGCTCTTTTTCCGGAAGTTTGCGGTAGCTGTCCACCTCCGTTTTCGTTACTGTGAAAATAACCACGTCCGCCGCCACCGAAGGCCGTTCGTAATCCCCGACACGGTACTGCTCGAAAAATTCACTTTCCGTAAGTCCATCGCGATCCAACAAATTCAAGCGTCTTTACCTCCATTGTTATTTATTCTAGCCGTGCAGCTCTTCGAAATGAGTTCCTCAACATCAATTTATAGTTAGTAACATTTTAATAATATCACTTTGTTAATATCAAATATAGCAAAATAGAAAGAGAGATGCAAGAAGAAACGTGATGAGGAAAGGCATTTGTTACGACAATGCCTCAATCACAAAGAAAGCTAAAGAAGCTGCCGCCAGTAGAGTACCGACGACAGCTTGCTTCTTAGGTATTTTTTCTATGTTCTCTAAATGGGGTCCTGACCAACCCCCGGGCGGCTCTTTTACCTTTAACAGTTGCTTCATTTAGCAGCTGTTTCATTTCATGTAGCGATATTCCAGGAGATTCTTCAAATTCGAGATTTTCTGCAGCAGCTTCTCCCCGACATTGGTTTCCCTCACCAGTTTCCGTTCCAGTTCTTTGTCCACCAGTCTTTTTACAGACAATACGTCCGTTCCGTTACATAACACATCTTCTTTTGAATTAAATTTCTTATGCGCGACGAGCTGCATGCCAAAGGAATTATACAACAAGGTATATCCGGCGATACCCGTTGTGGATTGATAGGCTTTGGAAAAACCGCCGTCAATGACGACCATTTTCCCATTTGCTTTAACAGGGTTCTCTCCACTAATTTCTTTAACCGGAGTATGCCCGTTAATGATATGTCCATGATCCGGATTCAAATCAAACTCTTGCAGGATTTTCCGGCAGATCTCCTCATTTTCCCGCAAATGGTAGTAAGGGTTCTTCCTCTCCTTATGGGTATCTTTATCTTGGATAAAGTACCGCTCAAAGGTGGTCATTTCTCTCTTTCCAAAGAGCGAGGAACATTTCCCTGTCCAGATGTACCATACCATATCCGTAGCCAGATCATCCGTCTCTTCCGGATTCGCAAAGGCGTAACGCAAATAATATTCAAAAACATCGATCAGCTGACGACCCGAATAGGTCTTGTCTTCAATCTGCATTTCTTCCATGTTTCCTTCTTCATTCAAAGGAATGCAGCCGTGGATCAACAAATTCCCGTTGTATTTTAAATAAAGGCTGCCCTTCTTCATAAGGAAATTCATATGTCTGGCCAGCTTTTCGGAATGCTGAACGGAGAACAGCAGCTTCTCCATCACCTGTTGTTCTTCCTCCAGCAATTGTTCAGGCTGCTGCGGATTTACGGTAGCGAAACAGGTGTTTTCCAGCGGGTACGTTTTTCCGCCGATCTTGATTTCATTTTTGTCGTAATCGATCTGCTCAAGCAAAAGCCTTTCAGACATATGAAAGTAAGGACGTCTCTTGATAATCGGGATTTCAAGCTTAAACTGGATCATGGCAATGGCTTGATGGATTTTAGTAATCTGTAGGATTTCCTGCTCCGATACGTTATGGCCTTGCTGCAGCTTCGGTCTGAAGGCTAGGTTGTCATCATAGTATTTCTCCGCCAAGTTCAGCAATGGGCGAAGATTGATTCCGTATACGTCTTCGATGATGTCCAAATTGTCGTATCTGGCGCAGATCCGGATAATATTCGCAAGGCAGACCAGAGAACCCGCATAGGCGCCTATCCACAGAACATCATGGTTCCCCCATTGAATGTCTACAGAATGGTGGTTGATAAGCGTATCCATAATTTTATCGGGGTCCGGCCCGCGGTCATAGATATCTCCGACCACATGAAGATGGTCAACCACTAGGCGCTGGGTCGTATAAGCAAGGCCGATAATCAGCTTATCCGCCTGACCCAAGGAGATAATCTGCCGGTATATTTCCTCATAATAAGGATCCTTATTGTTGGTAGAATCCGTCTTGTATAGAAGCTCTTCTATAATATATACGAACTGCTCCGGCAGAGCTTTACGCAATTTCGAGCGCGTATATTTGGAGGAGGCATAAGAAATGAGCTTAAGCATTTGTTCAATCGTTTGTCTATACCACCGGTTCAAGGCTTGTTGATTGCACAGGTCTCCTTTAACAAGCTGTATTTTTTCTTCCGGATAATAAACTAACGCCGCAAAATCATTGATTTCTTTATCCGTCCAAACCTCTTGGAACAATTCTTTGATTTTCTCTTTTACGGTACCAGAACCGTTTCTGAGTACATGCTGAAAAGCCTGGAACTCCCCATGCAAGTCACTGACAAAATGTTCAGTTCCCTTGGGGAGATTGGAGATCGCTTTAAGATTGATGATTTCTGTTACGACTTTTTCTTCCGTATCATATTTCTGGGCCAATAAATCTAGAAACTGCGCATCCAATACAGTTGTCCTCCTTCAGGGAAACGGTGATGTCTAGCTGGGCGTACTTAGAAGCCCCACGGCTATGAGTTGCCCCCTCGAAATAGCTCATCCAAAGGCCGAGCCATTCCATAAGGGCATTTGTACCAACATACCACTATGTTTTCCCTAAATCAAAGACGAATTTGAAGACTTCCCTGATAATAGGGATTTTATGAACTTGAAGGTGCTAGAAGGAATCAGGCCCGAGATCGCGACGAGCCCCATCAACGAGAAGATCAATGACATCTTTCCAAGTGTAAAGGGATTGCGACGGGACATGTTGGGTGATATATATCGCTAAATACAGATCCAATTGCATGATTGTTATAATAGAGAAAACGCCTGCCAAAATATATAGAACAAATATTTTATCCTGAAAGATGACTCCATAGCCTTTCCATTGTTCTTTTATCGAAGTTGAAACTGCATGTAATGAAACCTTTTGGCTGGTACCCGGCATACTTTCACGAATTCTCAGAAAGATTGCAACCGTATAGAACAGCATGACGATTGTACAAGTCCATAGCAGTTCACTTCGGTATTGAAAGAAAAAAAAATGCCCCCAATGCGGGTCCTAATACAGCACCAATATTATGAGCTGTCGTAAATGTGGCGAACACCTGCCGGCGATCCTTATCGGAAATAAGATCCGCTAAACTCCCTCCAACCATGCTGCCAAGTATGCTAATGAGGAGCGGAATCGCCATTAACATCCCTGCTGTCTGTTTACCTAACGCTTCGCTAAAGTAGACCGTAATAAAAAGGGAAGTACATCCAAAACAATAAATTGAACAGTCCCTCGCCGATTAGGCGAATTTTCAAATTCACATCCCAAACATGTAATTTCAAATGTTCTCCCTCTTCTCTAACGCAAACATCCGTATAGGCCTACGAATATTCACCGTTTTCCCCGGCCAGGTAAACCAATGATAAAGTACTTGGGAAATTAAATATAGACTTATAATTTTTAATAAGTTATACTCATAATATGGAAATCGATGGAACCCATTTTTTAATTTAATTGCTCCAAAAACGAACATTTGTTCGGAATAAATTCATAACAAAGACGCTCTTTATGTGAGAGCGTCTTTGTTCGTATGTTCACGATCTCTTATGTAACGCCACGAACAGCCGAAGCTCCTCGTCACTCTAATCTTAATCTCTAACAGGGCCGCATAAGGATCGCCGCCAATGTTCAGCCATTTAGCAATGGATGGCGCTGTCTTCAAGCCATGATTGTTGGTGGAAACGGCTATCGAGTCGTCGCATCTCGCCTATGCAACTAATCACTTAGCGTTGCAGATTATCCTATTTTTCCTCTTCCATTTCACAATCGTTTTCCTTTAAGTGATACTTACTAACAACGCTATTAGGGCCAGAGAAAATGGAACCACCATTGCGAACGGTATCGCGAATAAGTCTGATCATCGATTCTCGATCTGCTTTCACCGCTGAAATCCAGTCCTGTGGCGCATCAGTCACAGGGTCGTACTGGGCGCCCCAATCGGCTAAATCAAGCAAAATTGGTATTAAATCCAGGCCTTTGTCCGAAAGAATATAAACCTCTTTGCGTTTATCAGTAGCGTGGGGTTTTTTTACGAGAATGCCTTTCAACTCCAAATGAGCAAGGCGGCTAGCCAGTATATTTGATGAGATTCTCTCTTCAGACTCAATAAACTCCCCGTATGTGTTCTTTCCGAAATACAAGATGTCTCGGATAATCAGCAACGACCAGTGATCGCCAAAAGCCTCTAAAGAAAAATTAATCGGGCAGTGTGATTTCGTATCCAAACGTTTCATATGACCAACTTATCATACTTGCATAACGAAAGCAATATCACTTGCATCATGAAAGTAATAATCGTATACTGGGGTCATTACAGCATGTTTAAAATTTCCAACTCATGTAGGGAGGAATGGATTATATGAGTATTTCTTCAATGCCTCGGATCGTTTCAGAAGAAGAGTGGCAGATTGCCCGTCAAAAACTGCTCGTCAGAGAAAAGGAGCTCACCCGCGCGTTAGATGCACTTGCTGCGGAACGTAGAAGACTGCCGATGGTGAGAATTGAAAAAGATTACGTGTTCGAAGGATCGAACGGCACTGCAAGCCTGCTTGATCTTTTCGAAGGACGGCGCCAACTCATCATTTATCATTTCATGATGTCTCCAGGCTCCGATCATCGCTGCCGCGGATGCTCATCCTTTGTTGACAACATTGGCCACCTATCTCATCTGCACGCCCGTGATACTTCCTTCATACTCGTTTCGCCAGCACCCTTTACTCAGATCGAATCATTTCGAAAGCACATGGGCTGGACTATCCCTTGGTATTCCTCAAACGGCGACAATTTCAATTTCGATTGCGGTGCAGGCAAGGGATTTGGTTTGAGCATCTTTCTCCGTAATGACGATAGTGTGTTTCGAACCTACTATACGACTGCACGCGGTGTGGACAGGATCAGAGCCGATTTCAATCTCCTCGATCTTACGCCTTATGGTCGTCAAGAGGAATGGGAGGATTCTCCTAAAGGGTGGCCGCAAACACCTCCATACACGTGGTGGCGATTACATAACGAGTACGAAGTGAACCAAGATGGAAAATAACCCTTTCATATGTCCCGTTAAATGGGGAGAACTGTTTAGGAAAGAAATGCTCGTTTCCTGCAAGAACTAATGGATACGATATTCACGGTTTGGTACGACCCCTAACCCTTTTCAATTCAGAGATCAGAGAAAATGAGGCTGCCGTTACATGTCGGTAGCCTCGTTCCTGGTGATTGTTATCTCCGAAATAAACCGCTTTACCCTGGCAAAAAGAAATTAGAACGTTACGCTTGTTCTGCCCAGTTAGCCGGATATGTTACATAGATAAATCGTGCATATTCTGGCACAGAAAATTGAATCTTACTTCCATTTGGAATCAGGATCACTTCTCCTGGACCAGCTGACACCTTTGTACCATCAATGATAACATCCAGATGTCCCTCAATCACATAATCAACTTCATCATAGTTAAGTGTCCAGTCAAAGGTTGTTTCTTTCATCTCCATGATACCGCAGCCAAGTCTTGGACTTTCCTGTAGCGAGAAAAGATCCTTACAATAGACGATATCATTCGGATTGCCTGTATCGAGACGATCCTCTTCCGTTACTTTCATATTTGGCACTTTAACAGAAGTAATCCCTCCAGGACCTCTATGAACGTTCTGTTCAATCGCATCAGCCGCTATTTTTTCCATGATGATATTACGAACCATCTCTTCAATCATCTTTTTATCGATACTCATAGGTATCCTCCTCTAATTTCTAGGTGCAGTTTTTTTGGAACCATTTTACTTGGAATGAGCATAGCAACCATTACAGCCAGAGAATAAACACAAAGAGGCCTAAAGTTATACCGATTCCGTAGGAATGTTATAACCTTAAGCCTCTTTGCTTTAGTAAGACTACGCCTTTGTAGTCCTCTATTACATTTTAAACGTGATGAAACTGTTGTTCTACGCTGTAGATTCCAATTGTATGCTTTCTTTTAGTTTATCCTCTACATAGCTATTTACAATAGATAAACCTAAACATTTTTGTGAACATTCTTCAACATTGAATCCTTTGCCGTCATCTATTACTCCAATCGTGCTCAACATTTGATATAACTTTGTATCCAACCGAAATTTTGGTGTCCTAAAAGGAATTATTCGACATCATCTCCTACTGAACCTATGTGAAATAGAGTAAATAGAAGTTATAAAGTGATATCTGTATATTGCTGTCGTTGATTACGCTTACCTCGGGATTGAACCAGTTTTTACCTTATCTTATACTGACAATTGTTAGCCTAGTTATTTAGCTAGCAACAAAAGAATTCAAGAGAATGGAAAGGAGAGATTACGATTATACACACCTATTCCCGATTTAGGAAAACGTTGTCCGTCGCTCTAGCCTCAGCCTTGCTTTTTTCATTAGGTACTTGGTCAAATGGAGCTTACGCTTCAGAGAGTGGACAGTCCTTTCCAACGAGCAAATCATTCTCCAACACTGCAACTTCAGTATTCGAAGAAAAAATTGTTGTCAAACTTAAAGAACAATCCTTCCTTCCAAGTGAGGAAGGAAAACTTCAATTGCAACAAGAAGTATCCCCCCTCTCAGCTATACCAGAATTATCGTTTGACCCGCTAATCTCAGAGGAATTCTTACCGTCAGCTAACAAAAGCTTAGCTGCTAATCCTTTTGCATCCGTGTTTGATCGCTATTATTATTCCAAAATTCCCGCTGGTGCTGACGTCGAACAGTTATTGCAAACGTTGCGAAGCTTCCCGCTAGTTGAGGAAGCATACGTAAGTAAAAAACCAGAATTGGCCAATGCGCCTCTTCCGAACACAACACCAGTCCTTCCAAGTGATGATCCGCGCTTCTCCTTGCAAAGTTATGCGCAAGCAGATCCTCTAGGTACTAACGCTCCCTATGCTTGGCAATTTGAAGGTGGCGATGGCAAAGGCACCAAGTGGGCCGATATCGAGTGGAATTGGGCACTAAATCATGAAGATTTAGCCGCTCACAACATTCAGCTTTTGCCCGGCGGCACTAATGATGGAGATGCTAGTCACGGTACGGCTGTACTCGGGGTTGTATCCGCGGTTGACAATGCTATTGGCAATATCGGGCTAGCTAACAAAGCTACGCCGATTGTATCCTCTTTAGTTCGTACAGGTGGTACAGCAGAAGCAATTTTAGCGGCCACACAAGTATTATCTCCGGGTGACGTTATTCTGCTCGAAATACAGATCGGTTATAACGGCGGCCCTTGGTTACCTATCGAAACACAGTCGGCAGAGTTTGATGCAATCCAATATGCAACAAGCCTAGGGATTGTCGTTGTAGAAGCGGGAGCCAATGGTGGTGTTGATCTCGATCAGTACAAGCATTGGGATAATAAATACATCTTCAATCGGGATCTCCCAGATTTCAAAGATTCTGGAGCAATACTAGTTGGAGCGGGATCATCAACTGCACCTCACTACAAACTCGGCTTCAGCAGCCATGGCAATCGAATCGACGCTTACGGTATTGGTGAGAACGTTGCAACTTTAAGTTCAACAAGCACTGCTTCGACAACTGGTTATACCGACTACTTCAATGGAACATCTTCCGCTTCACCTGTCATTGTAGGTTCGATTCTACAACTGCAAGGGATCGCGAAAGCCAAATTCGGCGTGCCGTATTCGCCAGATGAAGTTCGTAGAATACTGAGATGGTTACCGTTTAATACCCCGACTTCCGATTTAGCAAATGACAGAATCGGTACCCTACCTAATTTGCAACAAATTATAACGAATTTACCTACGCCAGGTGCTGTACCTACCGATACAGAAGCACCACTAGCACCAACCAATCTAGTTGTTAATACTACCTCTGGCACAGCTAGCTTGAATTGGACAGCTTCTACGGACAATGTTGGATTGATCGGCTATGACATTTACGTAAATAACGATCCTTTTGCTAAAGCAAGATCAACTAGCAACTCTGCTACGATCAGTGGATTAACTAGTGGTTCATATACGTTTACTGTCAAGGCTCGGGATGGCTTTAGTAATTTGTCTGCGGCAAGTAACTCGGTGACCGTTCAAGTACAAGTTGACCCCTGCCCTGCTCCATGGAACGCTTCCTCCACTTATGTTCAAGGTGACATTGTTTCTTATAATGGAGTGAAGTATCAAGCCAAATGGTGGACGCAAAATGAATATCCAGATCTGAAAAATGATCCGAACGATGTTTGGACTGTGCTCGGTCCATGCTAAAAGAATAAAAACTTGATTAAATAAAAGAGAGGTAGGGGCATATCCATTCCCTATCTCTCTTTTATTATCTTCGATCCCCCCCCCACTTCAGATACTACTTTCAATCCAAAATAGGCAGAGAATCAAATCAATCAGATATTAATTTTGAATAAATATTGAGATCGTTAAACTTTCCATCTACTCTTTCATATTGTCTGAGTGTTCCTTCAAACGTAAAGTTGAGCTTTTGTAATAGCTTCATAGAATTCACGTTTCTGGGGTCAACCCTTGCTTCGATTCGATTCAGCTTTAAAGATGAAAATCCATGTTCGATCAAAGAAGAGATAGCTTCTGTAGCGTATCCTCTTTCCCAAAATGAT
Organism: Paenibacillus sp. KS1; assembly: GCF_001680695.1. Taxonomy (NCBI): domain Bacteria; kingdom Bacillati; phylum Bacillota; class Bacilli; order Caryophanales; family Paenibacillaceae; genus Paenibacillus; species Paenibacillus sp. KS1. The sequence goes on from NZ_MAIS01000063.1 coordinate 31,209, forward strand.
TTAGCAATGTCATATCCAATTTCTGCGCTGCTATTTTCAAAATCTAAGGCATTATAACCACAAGAACCTATAATCTCATTGGACTCTTTTTTAATGATGGAGAAACGAATAGCCTTACGATCTTGAGAAAGATCATCAAAGAGATTAATCATTTCCTGTGCTTGATTTTCATTAGTAAAAGAAGAAATATTCATAAATTTAGTAACGTCTGGATCTGACCAAATTTTAAACAAACTAGACGAGTCCGCTATCTTCATTTTTCTCAAATGTAAACGTTCTGTGTGTAACTCTGTAATCAATACTTTTACCTCCATTATATTTTAATAGTTAGGTTGAAAATATTGACATCTGCGCATAGTTCAGTCCCTTCATTTTTGAAGATAGTTTCATTATATAAGAGGCTATATGCTTTATCTACGCTTATCCCCAAAAAAAGGACAGGGTGTAGGCAGGCAGATCTTCTTCCTTGTTCAAATATTTTCTTTCTCACGACATCATCAACTAAAAAATGTTAATAATTATTTTATTCCGCCCGTAAACCCCCTAATTTTTTCAGAGATTTCTTTTGGATGGGAACGATATAAATAATGGTTCGCTTCCAATAACACCATTTCTCCATGTATAGAATCCTTTATTTGCTTCTCATGTTCGGGGATCCATCGATCCGTCACAGGATGATTCGCTTGGACAAAGAAAAGAACAGGTAAATCGGGAGGGAAAGATTGCTGTTCTGCTGCTTTAAAGTTGGAATACATGCTCTCTGCCTCATTTAATTGAGTTGTATTATACATGTTTTTCCGTATCAAAATGTTCAATTGTTCTTTCGTTTGTTCATCATAAGGCAGTCCATCATAAGGGTCAGCACCCAGTTTCAATTGTATACGGGCGAAGCCCAAGTCGCGGAACCATTTAATCGGTTCTGTCACAGACGAATCAATCTTCTGTTCACTCAGCGAGGGAACACTGCTATCCAGCCCGATAAACGCTCTCACTTCGTTAGGATATTGGTTCACATAATCCAGACTGTAGATCCCCGAAATTGAATGGCCCATGAGAATATAACGATTTATATGGAGACTTTGTAATGCTTCATGAATTTCACTTACGATATTGGCTGTACTGCGCTCCTTCTCGGACTGTTCGCTCAATCCATAACCAAAAGGTTCAATCACGACGACTTTATAATATGGAGATAACTCTACTATGAGTGGTTTAAAATCAAGTGCAGGTGCCGCTGTTCCAAAACCGGGTAGAATCACAACGGTTTCTTCGCCTTGACCTTGAATGAAAACATTCATCTGTTTCCCATCTACAGACACATGCTGACCATAAGGTTGCATTCTTTTTTGCTCCGAATGACTGCTTATTTTATTAACGGTATACACGATGGCAACAAAAAGCAGGATCGCTATAACTACTGCGACGATTACTTTAAGCAAAATACGTAGTACACTCTTTGTTCTTGTACTATTCCTTACTTCCGTTCCTGCTGGTTGTGCCAAACTCTTCAGCTCCTCTTGTTATCTGTACAATGTCCCTGCGATCCACCACTGCAAGTCTAGCCAACCAAGATGTCCTCACAATGAATGCAATATGAACGGAGCATGAACAACGTTTTTTGGCAATCGGGACAAGAACTTGTCACGATTAAACAATAAAAACACTATATTAGTTGTCCAGAGAAAATAAAGTGCTAAACTGACGGTATTAAGGCCGATTAAAAGCAAAATAGCCCACACCTCGATAACAAGGTGAGGGCTATTAGACACTTACTAGTAAAGCAACACAACAATACTATTTGATAAGACGAGCATTTACCCAATCGGCATGGTCACTATTTATACCATCTCCACCATCTGTGACAATGAGTTTTAGCTCATTCTTTCCAGATAGATTAACGTTTACCTCTTTTGCCGCTGTATTTTTATTCATTACGCCACTAATGAATACAACTTGATTGTCTACAACAACTTTGAACTCCACAGTACCTACAGTACCTACCTCACTATCTACTCCAACTAGCGCGGCAAAGGATGTGTACTGCCCATTCAGTTTGTAGACAATTTCACTGTTAGCATGTGTGCCCAAACCTTTTGTATAGGTCTTGTCATTTAACTTGAGTGTATTTCCATCAACACTACGATCTTTTTGGACTGTTCCCCAACCTGCTGTGGCAGAAAACCAATTAATATCGCTGAGATACGTTGTAACAGGTTGTGGTGCTTCAAAGAGTTTAATCTCACTTGCAGATGCAAAACCATTTGTGCCACCACCTTGAGGTACTTCAAGTCGAACATATTTGGCAAGAGTAGGTGTGAAAGTGGCTGTCTTTTCTGTTTTGTCCTTTGCCCAAGTGCCTGTGGCAACCTCATTGAAGGATACTCCATCAAGACTAGTTAGGATTCTATATTTTGTAATAATTCCATTTTCTTCACTTTGTCGTGGTAGATAGGTTAGCTTGGTGAATGTTGTAGGATTTAAATACTTTGCTGTAATATGGTAAGGAAACTGATTTGGGTTATTCCATGCACTGTGCCAAATAGTTTTTGTATCTCCATCAAATGCATATGCTGCGGCATTACCCTGTGAAGTCTCTTCGCTATTTGCTGTTGCGGCAATGATACCTCCAATACCTTTTACCTTATCCATTCCATCTGTCGGTTTAATGATGTTATAATCTGACCCAAACCAAATTGGTGCGGTTAGAAGAGGTAAACCCAATGCATTAATCTTGTTTTTTGTTTCATTTGTTGCAGGTAAACCCCATTTATCAAAGAAAGGCGTCAAGTCATATTGAGCTACTTTTGAAGTGTTGAGAATAAATGCCTGTTTTTTCTGATCATCTGTAGTTGGCAGATCTGCTTGCGCTAACTCACGATATAATCGATGTAACGCTGGATAGAAGTTATCCCCAAATGCAAGATTAAGCTGCCACAGCATTTCTAATTTTGAATTAGAGTCTGCAAAATTCTTGGTTGGCTGATCTACAAACGTGAAAGCAGCTAAGTACTCGCCTTGGGATCTTGCAGGCTCAGTAGGTTTAAGAGCCTTCTTAGCGGCTATAGAATATATATTTACATTCACCTCAGTCATCCCATCCCAATTCCAAGGTGCTTGTTGTCTCAGATGACCTGCCTCATGATACTGACCCCACCCCGTTCTTGTAAGGTCTAAAGCATCGGCACTTGCTCCAGTATCTTTAGGCATAATTGCCCCATCCCAATTTGCATATGCATACGCTCCTGGTATGGTATTTTCTGATTCAATAAAGCCAATCAAATGCCTATCTAACCGATGCCTAGGATCAGGATCAGAACTAGATAGTCCAGATATTTGATCCTGTGCTGTAATAAACTTATCATAAGTCTGTAAAAGAGTAGTTGGGTCTTGATTCAAGATATGATCTCTAGCAGTAGCATAATAGAAGACAAAGAGAGCTCTTTCAGATTGAAGAACAACAGAAGGTGCATTAGGATATGCATTCATCATTGCCTGCCAATCCGCATTTGTATTCTTGCCTAATACAAAGAATGGAACAGGACTCCCCCCGCTCACTACATTTACATTAATACTACCTTCATTGTTGCTGTTATCAAAAGACAACAAACCGCCATTTGGTGAGGAAATTGTGTTTATGCCTGGTTGTAATGGATAAAAAAGCGCCCATTCTTTATCATGACGATGGATCCCAATAACCGCTGTAATTGGTTTGTCACCTGAAACTTCAATCTTAATTTGTTCATTGGGTTTTGCATATAAACCTGTTGGCTGATATATTTTTCGAGCATTTATGAATCTACGTTCTCGGTCGCCTTCCGCCCATATATCTCCAAGCGCTTTTACTTCAAAATTTCGCTGAACTACAAGATTACTTTGCAGTGTATTGGCTTCCTCCGTTGGTGGGATGACTGGCTCCGTTGGCGTGATGACTGG
>NZ_MAIS01000362.1:0-292 GCF_001680695.1 Paenibacillus sp. KS1
CGCGATGCCCCAGTCGATCTCCGGTGTCTTCGAGTAGTAGGGAATATCCCGTAAAAAGGACGCAAACCATGGCGCTTGGATCGTCATGGCCGCTTGACCCATGTAGAATAACTCGTTTGATCGGCTGTACTGTTTCACGTAGTCTCTATGTTTCTCAAAGTCAGTATCATCGTATCCATCAAGTACTTCTCCTTCCTCCATTGGTGGAGGAGCATAGGCTGCATGATTGCGGACGGCATCCGCCGTCATCTTCATTGCTTCCTTCCAACCATCCGAATCGATCAACAGCTTG
>NZ_MAIS01000133.1:0-9846 GCF_001680695.1 Paenibacillus sp. KS1
TTCAAATCCTCATAGGTACGTTCAATACCCCAAAATATCTTGCTACTAAGCTTATCCTACCAAACGCTGAAACCCACCGGCAAGCAAAAACATTTAATCCTGAACATCCATTAATAAAGGTTTATTTTCAACTCTCTCTGTGATTCTTCTTTATTCTCGTTTTTTCATATTGTCGTCGATCCCCAGAGGTTTATGCGCTATAGAGGATCGACGACATTTCAGGTTAAATAAAAAACTCATCCCCGCCCTTCTTTAATCCCATTTCTTCTCGCTTGGAATACTTTTGAGTGCGAAACGTATAAAAAATGATGGAGTCCTCCGTTGGATCCATTAAATTTTCTAATTCCATTTTCAGCTTCACGTAATTGGCCCCCGACATTTCTCCTTCAAATACCGAATTTTGAACCCAATGCAGGTACTTCCTAACGATTTTAACTGCCTTACCCACTCTTTTTTCATTAAAATCATAGACTAAAATCACAAACACATGATCACCTACCACATCGAATGATATGGGACATACTTTTGTTCCCCAAGAAAATGCTTTTGCAGCTTGTACAATTCTAACCTTATTAATCGGCGATAGGAAACCGACTTGCCTAAATGGCGGTGATTAACAGTTGTTTGCATGCGCTTATCCAACTCCTGGGCAAACTTTCTTCTCCCGTCTTCCGTTAGCATAATACCATCCGTATGCTCGTCAAAATCTTTTTTACCCAGCATATTTTTATTTACCATCGTAAATATAAGCCTATCCACCATAATAGGTTTAAAAATTTCTGCTACATCCAAGTTCAATGAAAATTTTCGAAAATTTGTTGCATGCAGGTATCCAATTCTCGGATCGAGAAATGTTTTATAGACTTCACTTAATACGACCGTATAGCAAATTGAATTTCCGAAACTGATTAAAGCATTTAAACGGTTTTGCGGCGGTCGTTTGGTACGTTTTTCAAAAATAAAATCAGGGTTCCCCATAATAGAGTCAAAAGCTTGGTAATACCGTTCACGTGCATGTCCTTCGACTCCCATTAACTCTTCGATGCTGACAACATCATGAATTTGTCCTGCATTCTCGTTTAGCCGAGTAACGAGTTCTTCAAATAATGGCTTATTATCTCGTCTACCACTATAGTATTTTAATACTTGCAGCATCTGCCCAATAGAACCTTTTACAAAAGTTCGCGCCAACTCCAAACGTAAATCCATATTGATATAGTGCTCCACCTGCTTAACGATAAGATGCCCCGAATTATAATGCTCTCTCGGATAAAAAGTACCAATGTAATAACCGTAATGATTGAAATAGTGTATTGCAATTTCCTTTTGTGTTGCAAATTCTAGAAAACGTTTCGAGACATCTACTTCTCCAAAAATAAAAATATCGTTCGTATCTTCCACCGGAATATATTTTCTGCGCGATTCCGATTCAAAATATAAGCTATTGTCCTTTCTTCGCAACTCACCGTTCTGAAAAATATATAATGACTTCTTCAACGCTCATCCCTCCGCCCAGCAAAATTCCCGATATGCGCACTTGCGACAAAATCCAATTTTTTTTGGGGCTGGCGGTATCGGATTTTGTGAAAGTGCCTGTATATCCTTAATCGCAGCTTCAAGCTCAGTAATTCCTTCTTCCGTCAGTTCAACATGTTCTTTTCGCTTTTCTTCTGGGAAGAGCAGTTCTCCTCTCGCCTCAATTCCCATCTGCTTCAGCGTATATAGGTAATACATAAGCTGATAGCGAGAGCTAGTCAAAAACTTGGAAGACTTCTTGATTTCTCTAACCACGAGTTCTCCTTTTTCACGCTTCAGCCGATCCATCTTTATCGAGCCTATCGCTACTTCCTTCTTTTCTCTCCCGTAGCGATATTCGTGAATGAAGCGACCAATCTCCACATTTTCATCTTCTTCATCCGGAACAATCTGGTGCATATTAAGCCAAGCTTCCCGTTTACAAATAAAGTAGTACCAAATATCCGTTCCACCTACCGGCAGTCCTGAATTCACGGCACTTCCTCCTAAATAAAATTGTCAAACTGATCGAACTGTGCGCGAAGGCCAACTTGCGAATCATATACCTCGGTTCCATACAGCATAGGAATTCGGTGCGTCAAAAAGTCCTCCTTGCTTGCCACCTTTAGCGCCTTTTTGACAGGCAAATTTAAGACATAATAATGAACTAAAATCATAAACTGCTTTCGATCGTCGAACGTCATCCTTTTCATGAAAGCCTTATCCGAATATCGTTCATATATATCGACTGCATGATATAACCCAAACTTTTTTTGCAAAATGGAATACGACTTTGGCAATAGCTGCCGCTCATCTTCATTCGGATTCCATGGAACGAAAACAGGCAACCTCATTACGCTATCATCAAAGGGTTGAAAACTGGATAGTTTCTCCCACTCTCCTTCATATGCGTCGCGAATGTATGCCATTGCCGCTTCATACGTATTATGGCGGAACATTTCCTCATAATAATGCTTTACTAGTTCCGTAAGCTCCGATTCCATCCACGTAGGTTGTTGCTGCAGCAACCGATCTGTAATCTTCTGCAGCGATTTAGGATAAATAAAGCTGCGCGTATCCCTCTTACCTTCCCGATAAAACGGGAAGATCGATATTCTTCCTAATACAGGTCCCTCCAAATGGCGATTGACGCGTCCAGCCGCTTGGACGATCGAGGGCATAATCGGCATCGCTCTAGCTACATGCTGAAAGCTGACATCTACTCCCGCTTCAATAATTTGGGTTGAAACAACATACAAAGGATGCTTGCGATGCTTATCTATTAACCCCCGCCTGATCGTTTCAATTGCGATTTTTTTATGAAGAGGTATCATTAAGCCATGAAGCAGATACGCCTCTTTCTCCGCTATATTGCGATACACCCGGCAAGCGTCTTCGATTGTGTTCAGTATAATCGCCTGCGAAGATACTTCTTTTTCCTTCAAAAACGTAACCAACGAATCTTCATCCTGAGCCTCTTCAATAAACAACCGATACCGATCATGGTTAGAAGACGCTTTGACTTGAAGATCGATAGGCTGTTTGGACAGCCCATAATGGAAAGGCGGCATCGTTGCGGACAAAAAAATGACCTTAAGGTTTAAAAGTTCGCTTAAGGCTTCAAGTCCACACAGAAATACATTCCATACATCAGGATTCAATATTTGCGGCTCGTCGATGATAATGACGGCATCTTGCAAAAATGCCCGACGCAATACATCTTGCGATCGTTTAGGAAACAAAGCCTTCCCAAATTGATGGAAGCTGGTACACACAATTGCATGTGCCCACGATTCTACGGACAGTTGACTTTTGCTCGTACTTTGCTTATGATCGTCCTTCTCCTCCAGCAAGGCTAGTGAATGATGCTCTAATGCTTTCTCTTGAATGACTTCTTCTATTACACCGCTGGTCTGTTCGATAATGGACAAGTAAGGCCCGACATACACAATCTTTTGGAATTGCTGCTGCTCACCGAACCAAGAGGCAATTTTCATAGAGGTAATCGTTTTTCCGTATCCGGTAGGCATCTGCAGCGTAAAGAATCTCCCCTCGGGATGCTGCAGCAATTGTGACATGATGTCCGCTTGGGCCTGCAGTCGTATTACGGACATTGAACAATTTTGTTTTCGACAGTAGTCGTTGATTAACTCTTGATGGCGATAGTGGTCATTGGTATCAAACCAACTAGTATACACCTGCTTCACATCAAATCGATCACCTGCGATCAAACTGGTCGTATTCTGCCTCCACTTTTGAACACGCCTCATCAGTTTAAGCGGTTTCCAAGCTCCATAGCCGATTTGCAATGCGTCTAGCGCTTCTTCTACAGCTTCCTCTGCATCTTTTTTCAACCATTCCCTTAAACTTTCCGCATTGATCTTGTTAATAATTAATTCATTGTACTGCTCGTGTATGAATGTCTCTATACCCGCAAGATCAAGTTCTGACCAATCATAATCTTTAAGCCAGCCTTTATCAGATAAATTATGCAGTTGACTATGGTGATCCGCGATATCACGCACGAACCACAGCCACTCTATACAATATTGATCCCACTTCCCCATACTCTGCAGCATATAGTACCCAAGATATGAAAAGAAGAAGGCCCCGCAGGCAGAATGATTGGGGCCCTCCTTTGTTTTTTTATGAATGTAGTCTTGCCACTTAGTATGACTCTTCGCAATATCGTGGCAAATCCCTGACAGTCCGGCTAATTGTATAAACGCATCAAGTTCGTTATTAAGAAATCCTTCTACCGATTGCCTTACTTGTATGAGATGTTCGCTTAACAACGATCCCGGTCTGGCAATGCATTGATCGAAGGGAATTATACGAGACATACTGCCTCCCCCTTAATCAGGAACACATCACAGCTTCCATCTGTGTCCGCTTTTTTCCGAAAAGAGAGCGGCCCTCCATCTTTCTCAAAGATGTAAGATATAGATTTCTCGAAGGTCCGATTCCCCTTATAGTCCTTCATAAAGCCTCCTGCACGGCTGTACGTAGACTTAGACTCGGTTAAGATCAAATCCTGAATTAGCGACGTCGGAACTGCAGTACGTGTCGTAATCACATCTTCTTCAAGGTGCTTTACCTGTTGAACGCTTCCCACTAACTGTGGGAATGTCAGCGCAAATGCGACTCCCAAATACGTCGGATAAACAGAATACCTCTTATTCAATTGCTCCTCAAGCCGATCGACATGCTCATCGCCAACGTAATATATACGGTAAGCTGGATTGACTAACAGTTCCATTGCGGTTGGACGATTAAACGTAGTACCCGCATCTTTACCTAACATGGACATCTGCTGTGCCGAAGTGCGCACTGGACGCAGAAGCTGTATCCCAACCCGATCACTGGTTACAAAATCCGATATGCCAATAATTGCGCCCACCATACCTTTGACCGCCGTTGGTGTGATAAATGGATACGTTAGGTGGGTCGCTGTCGTATCCGGTCTCCGGAAATGGGCGATTGTGCCTTTTACGTCAAAAATAACTGCTTTCATCATCATCGCCTACCATAATGGTTGTAGATATGGTGTGATATCACTTTCTACACGCAAAGAAGGATGAACCCAAATTCGGCACCGTTCTATTTTCTCTTTATATTGTTCTAGAGTACGAACCAATTCCGAAACATCCAATGTAATATCTTTCAGAGACGACGGCCGTCTTCCTCCTTCTCTCCATGCCGTTTCTCCCGGCTGCAACGTAATCAAGTCTTCCAAATACCCGATTCGGAAGAATGGATCTTTATACTCTACATGCACCAGCATGAGAGGTTGCTGCTGCCCCCTGCCGCGAGCTTGGCGATGCTGCGTCCCCTGCCATAACCCTTTGAGCAGAAGTTCCTGATCGTCAACAGTCATCCCGGTTTGTTCCGCATTTTTAGCATTAATGACGCCTGGCATGGCGAATACGGCAAAAGGTACGATATAGCTTGTCCAAATCGTTCCTTGCGATTTACCATCCTCCCCGTCTTTGGCATCGGTGCTCGGCATCACCACAGTCCCTTGAATATATTGACTGTCTACTGGATGAAGCGAATGCGCCCATCCGAACTGCACAGGCCCTGTAAGATGGAAGCTAGTAGATTTGACTGAGTATACAATCCCGAATGCACGAGCATCGAAGCTATGCGACAACAGCACGGACTTCATATTTTCCTTTGCTTCATTTTTCTTATCTGCCTGCTCTGCAATCCACTCTGCCAAGCTTCCCCGTCCAAGCAATTTCCCTTTATCATTAACCTTACCTTGTACAAATATATAATTACGCTGGCTTACTCCACCATTTGGCTCTGCCTCTAACACATAATCGCGCACATCACGTTTGATGCTTACATCACTCAGCGAAATTCTCCCGTCCTCTTCCGGAAATAATCTGCGCGCGTCACTATCCTGCAGCGGATCGCGGTTCGGTATTCCGTCCTTTACCGATTTTACGAACAACAATTCACCATTATGTACACTCATCTTCTTACTCCTCCTCTTTCTCTTTCTTGTACATTAAATACCCGGACCAAAAAGCCGTCATAAATTTGTCTCTATCTGTACGAAGCGCTTGCGTTTTTTCGGCATCTAAGAATCCGAGCAGAACTTGCGCCAAAATAGGCCAAAAATTCTTCCCGATTCCCATGTCCCACTGCTCTGACAGCTCTTGGCAGCGAAGCACGCCGTATTTCCATATCATATCCGGCGTTAGCTTACTGCCGAACTTCATTACCCGATGCTTCACATAGTCCTTTCCTGTTTTTCTATGGTAGGAATTCGAGAACTGTTTTAATAGTAATCCCGTCACAAATCCCAACTCTTCAGCCGATTGCAGTTGAGATAACGATATTGTTCCAGCATGATAATACTCTATGACACGTTCCCAATTCGCCAACGTATTCACCCTTTCTTTATTTTGTATCACTTCATTATGATATCGAGCATGGAAGGCAAGAAAAACATAATGGAATACGAGTTCTTCTCTCATCCCCCATTCGTCTTCTTTCAGCGCCAATTCCAATAGCTTTATCGAGGTATTCATATATAGCCGATGAACAGTAATCGGTTCGCGGTGTAGTACCGCCTGTAGACTGCTCCATACATATCCCGGCCCATAAGCATTCGCCAATAGCGACGGCAGTGAACGAAGTCGATAATATTCCTTATCTGTGTTACACCGGAATGCTTTCAAAATGGGAAGTAATTCTTGGCGATTCAGATCTTTTATAATTTGTTGCAACACAGTAGCAACACTCGGAACAACGTCTTCAATCACCTTACGAATGTGCATATTGCCCCGTGACAAGTCACCGGAATAATATACGAGAGTCAGTCGATGCTCATCACTCATTTTCGGAATGAACTTATGAATGCCTGCCAGTAGTTCTAGATGAATATCATTGTCGCTTTTATCAGACTGATTCAAGATGCGCTTATATTTGTGATATAGCTGTTCCGAATCCCCTTCCAATAGCGGAAGCACGAGCGGAACCCCAAAAATCGGTTCGAAACTGGTAGGTTTCATATGGCGTTTCGCTTCCAGGCTTGTTACCGGAGCAAACATTTCTTTAAGTACCGAACTTGTTACCGGGACAGTAATCTGCTTCAGAAACTGCGTGCCGTACAAAAAAGCTTCATAGCTTGCGCGATCAATCTTGATTCCGCGAATCCACTCATCCTTTCCCCAGTAGATAGAACGAGGCATCTCCCATGTCGGCGACATCCACAGCCAGAATTTATTGTATATTGAAGCAACTTCATCTTCTTCCTGATTCGTGAATGTAGAGATTGCATTGTCCGCACTTCCCAATGACTTTGCTTCCGTGAATTTTGCTTCGATGATACCCACCAATGCCTGATCACCATCAATATGAAGCTGTATACCGGGGAATAATCGGCTTTCTGTTATCCAAATGTAGCGTTCATCCTCGCTTCTCTTCTCTAATGTGCGATAAATAGGCAAGCTATGATCGAATATGTATAAAATACCCAGCTGCTTTTCATCTTTGATAAACTGTTCAAAGTAGGGGGCTATCGCTACAGCAGAATGGCGAGCAATTTCCAATAGCTGCTCTTCGTTTTTATGTCTGAACGACACTGTATTCTTTAGTCGTGGAAGAATAACATCCACCGCAAACGATTCTGCATGTTCCATTGCATGAATATGCGCTTCATACATCAGATAGCATGGAACCGGATATATCCCCTGCGCGTGGAGAGGATTTCCACCGTTAGGATATAAGATTGGAAAGGCATTATTTCTTAATGAATTTGGTACGAAACTTTTCCCTTCCATATTTCCTATCTCCATGAGGTGAAATGCTGTGTTATCCCCATCCAGTTCAACAAGAAATACATGTTGGAAAAAGTTTTTGCAATTTTCACTATCAACGTCGGTCAACCATCGGATACGCTGTTGATTCGGCAAATCGCTCTGTGCGATAGGTCGGCCAATGCGAATGATGGATTCTGCCAACATACTGCTCACCTCCTATAAGTGACGTACAATTTCATAAAGCCCATGTCCATTAGAATTTTTGGCTCCAAGGCCCACATCATAAGTCAATTGAATAAGATCCAGATTTCCTTCCAATAGGAAATCACCCGTCCAGCCCTTTATCAACGTAGATTTGAACTTTGTTGTTTTGGACTTAATTCGCTCCCGATGTAGGGGCGTCAAGCAAAGTCGACGACTATCGCCTTCAAGTACGTCCCCATGCAGCGCCTCATATTTTTTGAGCGCATTTGCTTGAATAAGTGGATTGAATTCTTCTTCCCATGGTGAGTAAAAATAAGTCTTCTTTTTGTTATGCAGCAGAAAAGTACTATACATCGTGATCGGAGTAAGGAAACGTATCACCATTTTTTCGCTAACGTTAGTATGGATTTGTTCGACGGATCCAACTTTAACTTGGTTAGCTCCTAAGCGAAGATCCTCGCGAATTAACAAAGAAGAGACTAACTCTTGAACTAATTTTTTGTCAGATGCAGAAAAGATGAAAGATACATGCGGTGGTGTAAATTCTAAGGTGTGGGAGTTTTTATCTAGTCTATATGAACCATTTAATCTAGAAAAGGTAAACATGCGAAACTGACGTTTCCCTTGTTGGTAACCGGTATTATGGAGAAAGTCACGGTACCCGTCATCTCGGATGCTATGATAGATAAGACCATGGAGCCACTCTTGATGATTAATGGGAACCGTAAGCTTCTCATCAAAGCTCAATGTAATTCGAATTCTCACTGCCTAGTTCCTCCTATCCTACTAGGTCTAGTATACTGTTTCATTTCATATTTTTCCAAGGAACAATCTTTTTTGTCGAAATTTTGTTGAATAATAACGAATTCATTCAGATACGTAGGTAAAATTGAAGATAGGTTTATAATGGGGGAGCCTGTTTCCTGTCTCTATTCTTTCGTTAATAAATGCAATGTTTGCTTTAAAACTCTATTTTCTTTATGCAATTCTTTAATCTGAGACTTTAATTTCCTGATATCTGCATTTACAGTATTCAATCGGTGCTTATTCACACCGAATGCAGTTACACCCTCTTCTCTAAATTTTGTTATCCATCGATGCAGAATATTTGCAGATATCCCCTGACTTTTAGCAACTTGAATTAATGGTAGCCTCAGTTCTTCAACCATCAGAACAATCACTAACTTATAGGCCTCTTCATAAGGCTTTTTCATTAGCTATTAACCCCCTTTTCTTATCAAGTAACATTATTAATAAGTTTCTTTTGAAAAACCTAGTATTAACTTGCAAAATTAATCTTTCAAAAAAATGATTCTACTCACTAGGATCTCTATGAAAAGCCTACATCATATATACTTAAGCTAAGTCCTTATAGGTATATAAAGTCAAGAAACATCATTAAATTTAAATTCCTAAGAATAGGTATTACAATGATTTTTGTGATTTCAAAAAAATAGGAAGCCAACCCAAATCTGCAGTAACCATATTTTACCGACTAATTTGAGAGTTGTAAACTATTAAACCCATAACGACAAAATATGAGTTATGCTAGCAAAACATCATCTGAAATATTCCTCTTAGGTACATTATCCTTCTGAAAAGCGCCCTTGATAACTTTATTTCAATTTAATAGGTACTTTAGGTACTTTCAAAACCTGTATCAGCTCTGACTACAGCCGATTATGTTACAGAATTTCAAATCCTCATAGATACTCTCAAAACGCCCAACTCTCAACCGCCGTGATTGCCCTCTTTAAAGTTTCCATTCCTCATAGGTACATTCAAAACCTCGATCTTCATCATCCATTGGTTCTCCCATAAATGCGTTTCAATTCCTCATAGGTACATTCAA
>NZ_MAIS01000118.1:0-13333 GCF_001680695.1 Paenibacillus sp. KS1
GGCTGGACATTCGCGGGAAGGTGCAGTAGAACAGCCAACGCAAGCTGGGCAATCACGTGAGCGTTCTGAGAGCGAAGGGGGAGAAGCGTAATGTGGCAGGTGTTTCGTTATGAATGGAGAACGAATCGTCGCAGCTTTTTCATATGGGCAGGCATCATTATTGTGTTCCAGATGATGTTCGCTGGACTCGGTGACATGTACACGAGCAATACATCGCTGTTGGACGCCTTGAAGCAGTTCCCTCCTGCCTTACTGGAAGGGTTCGGTATGCATGTCGAGATGTTCGGCAGCTTCGAGGGCTGGATGGCGGGCGAGCCGCTTGTGTTCTACATGATGCTGTTAGGCATATTCGCTGCGATGTGGGCGGCTTCCACGGTGGCGAGGGAGAGGGATCGAGGGACAGTGGATTTCATGTTCACCCTGCCAGCATCTCGTGGGCAGCTGTTCCTCGGAAAAGCCTGCGCGCATCTTCTTGCCTTCTTCTTGATTGCAGCGGTCAGTTATGGGGTGACGGTATGGTTCGGGCACCTGTTCAGTACCGTGGCGGATGCAGGGCTGCTGCTCACCTACTCGATCGCGGGCCTTCTGGCGGCGCTGGCATTTGCCGGAATCGGATATGTGATGACGGTCTTCGTCACTTCCGAGCGAACAGGAATGTCGCTTAGTATTGGAATCGTCATCTTATCGTTCCTATTTCATCTGCTCTCCGGTATGGAGAAGTCGTTAGCCTGGATGTCTGACATCAGCTTGTTCACGGTATTCAATGGCAAAGATTTATTCGACGCTGGCAGCTTGCCTTGGGAGGGTGTATTCATTACGATAGGGATATATGCAGGCGGGCTGCTCTTCGGCTGGCTTGTGCTGACGAAGCGGGATCTGTAAGATGCAGTCCCTCTCTTGACGGCATAGGCGGCAGAACCTTGTCCGCACGGAAAGGGGATCTTACGCCAGTTGAACAGTAAAGCGATCGCAATTATGGATGTCGGACAGCGGTTGTTTTTCGAACGGGGCATCCAAGAGACGAGTATGGAGCAGATTGCGGAAGCGGTTCCCGTTGCGAAGATGACGATATATAAATATTTTCAAAGTAAGGAAGGGCTGCTTGAGGCTATTACGGATCGGATGGTGCAGGAGAGCCATCAATTTTTGCTGCGTGTGATGGAAGAAGCGAAGGATATGTATGAACTATTCGACCTTTTGCTAAAATACCAGCCCTTTGATCGGATATCTTTAACGTTCGTTACCGATTTAACGCAGTACTATCCAAATCTGTTCGCAAAAATGATGGCCTATCAAGAGGAGCACGTCATCCCGGAGTTTGAAGGGGCGATCTTCCGGGGGCAGCAGAGGGGAGAGATTCGCAAAGAGCTTTCTCCGCATTTGATCGTGCGTTATCTCGTGTCGATGAAGCAGTTCTTCCTCCAGCCAGGCAATTTGGATGAGCGGATGAACGTACGCACATTGTCTGACCAGATCACGACGATGCTCTGTCATGGCATTCTGTCTGAACGTCCTTCTAACGGCGTATAAAATTCTCCTTACACACCATAATAATGTCGTATAGGCCAATCATGACATACGGCAGGAGGGTGACAAGGATGAAAGGGAAGAGCGATTCAGAACAAGAGCTAACACAGCTGTATCTCAATCAGGAGCATTCGAGGGGGCCAAGCGAAGCGTCCGCGGTTGAAGAGTCACATTTAGCTAGCAAGTCATCCTTGACGGATGACTCTGCGGACACAGACGATTATGATCAGGCTGCCTCGCATTTACAGGCTGGGATGACGGATGGGACGCTGGAGACGCATCAGATGCTGCAGCGTTCGTACGGACTGTATTACTAATCAAAACCGTAATACCGCTGCGCGGTGTTGCGGTTTTTTTCTTGTCTGAACTCTTGACAGCAATCGGATAGAGGAGTACACTCAATTTAAAACATAGTATATTAATCGGAATTATATGATATAGATTGCCGGGTGCACTGCACGCACCTGAGTGATGTAGAAGGCAGGGGAGTGTAAGATGGAGCGACATATTGATATTCGATGGCAAGAAGAACGGTTGGCGGCGACGATTCATTATCCAGAGGAGCGAGCTCCATTTGAACGTGGTGTGAAGCGGCGCGCCCCTGTAACGATTATTTGCCACGGCTTCGTCGGCAGCCGAATCGGTGTTGACCGTTTATTCGTGAATGCAGCGCGCAGACTGGCAGGGGAAGGGCACATCGTTGTGCGCTTCGACTTCGCCGGATGCGGCGAGAGCACGGGCGATTACGGGTATACTGGTCTAGATGACATGATAAGTCAGACGCAGTCAGTACTCGACTATGCGCTCGGCTGCGGTGATGTCGACCCGCAGCGGGTAACGCTGATCGGCCACAGCTTGGGTGGAGCGATTGCAATATTGACCGCTGTGCGCGATCAGCGCATTAAGCGGCTTGTCCTCTGGTCGCCTGTAGCCTACCCATTCAATGATATTGTGCGGATAGTTGGGCGAGAGCAGTACGATACGGCAATGACAAGAGGATCCGCCGATTACCTAGGATATTCCTTCACGCCTGCTTACTTCAATGCGTTGGGTGTTCATCAGCCGCTGCAAGAGGCACGCAAGTTCAATGGCGATGTACTGCTTGTACACGGCACAAGTGATGATGTCATACCGGCGGATTACAGCTTCCTGTTCCAGAAGGTGTTCTGGCTGCGCAGCGACGGTCAATGTGATAAGGAAATTGTGTTCCAAGCCGATCATACGTATTCGGATGGCACGCATCGGGAGAAGCTGTTCACCTGTACGCTTCAATGGTTGAAGCGGTGGGAGAAGCGGCAGGAAGAATGGGCGAACTGGAGTATATAGCTTGATGATGGTGTGGTTGTGAGATAATCCAACTATAAATGTGAGACGAAGTGGCAGCCGGAAGGCTTAGCAGCTTCGTCTTTTTTGATTTGGAGTGAATACGAGCATATGCCGATCTTATGTATGTCTTTGCAGAAAAAGGAGGAAACTATACCGTATGGTGGGCGCAGCATGATTGCTAGCCCATGTCTATGGCATATCCAACATTTCAACGTGGGAAACATTGGATGATGAGCGAAAAACGGCGTGAGAACGGTATTTTGCTGTACTTTTTATGAAAAACAGCGAAAATTGTCGAATAAGGGAGAATTTCTGGCGGTGAATAGGGCTGAAGTTTCGACATTTGCTCACGTTTGGTTTACGATTTCTTTACAAAACCACCGTATCCTATGATAAGATATGTAAGGTTTAGAAGATTACATCACATGCAATTTTTGTTGCAAAGGAGATCTCGGGAATGTTCAAGAAAAGGGACGTGTTTTTCGAAACGCTGCAAAACATGGCGGATACGCTCGTTCTAGCGGCAGAAACGTTCGCACAAGGCGTAGAAGATTTGACGGATGTCTTGGCGTTTACGAAGGAAATGAAGGATCTGGAAAGCAAATGTGACGTCTATGTACATACGATCTTGACAGAGCTTAATAAAACATTCATTACGCCGATTGAGCGCGAGGACATTATGGCACTTACGACTGCACTCGACGATGTTCTTGATGGGATGGAGGCCAGCGCTTCGCGTTTCGACATGTACCAAATGATTGAACGTGATGAAATCGTGGTATTGTTCGCCGATGTTATCAAGCGCAGTGCATATGAAATACAGAAGGCAATTAAACTGTTGTCACAGAAAAAACTGCTTGCTATCCGCGAGCATAACATACGTGTCAATGAGCTGGAAAATTCCGCAGACGACATTTACCGCCGTGGGGTTCGTGCCTTGTTCGCAGAAGTAAAGGATCCAATCGAATTGATCAAACGCAAAGACGTATACGAGCGTCTTGAACAGACGACCGACAGCTGTGAGGATGTGGCGAAGCAGCTTGAAACGATCGTCATGCGAAATTCCTAATATCTTGTCGTAACACATAAGATAAGCCAGCCCTAGTGTACGAAGGAGGTAGGGATTGCGCGGACAGATGTTAATTAGTGCTGTGCAATCACATAGATAATGAATATGGATATTACGATGATTATCGTGGGCGTCGTTATTTTCTTGGCGCTTGCCTTTGACTTTATTAACGGCTTCCACGATACGGCGAATGCGATCGCTACGTCGGTGTCAACGAGGGCGCTCCCGCCGCGTGTTGCCATTTTGATGGCAGCTGTGATGAATTTTGCCGGGGCGCTGACCTTTACAGGGGTTGCCAAGACGATAGGCGGCAGTATTGCTGATCCAGCGAAGCTGGAGAATGGTCTTGAAATCGTCATGGCGACGCTGATCGCGGCCATAATATGGAACTTAGTCACTTGGTGGTTCGGGATTCCGTCATCTTCCTCTCATGCGCTCATTGGCGCATTGGCAGGGGCAGTATTCATCGGTGCCGGATCAGATTATTTGAACATGGGCGGATTTAAAAACATCGTTCTCGGTCTTATTATTTCGCCAATTATTGCTTTCGCTGTCGGTTATGTTGTGATGACAATCTTAAAATGGATATTTGGTAACCATAGTCCACATACCGTTAATAAAGGGTTCCGAACCTGTCAAATTATTACGGCTGCTCTGCAATCCTTCACACATGGTACGAATGACGCGCAGAAGGCAATGGGGATTATTACATTTGCACTCGTCACTGCACAACTGCAGACCGAAATGGAAGTACAGCTGTGGGTTAAGCTTGCTGCTGCGACAGCAATGGCACTTGGTACTTCGATTGGCGGCTGGAAGATCATTAAAACGATGGGAACGAAAATTTTCAAAATCGAACCGATTAACGGCTTTGCCGCAGACTTGTCTGCAGCCTCGGTTATTATGTCGGCAACGCTGACGCATTTGCCTATTAGCACTACGCATGCTATTACCTCCGCGATCTTGGGGGTAGGCTCCGCCAAGCGTTTCTCGGCGGTGAAGTGGGGCGTAGCAGGTCGTATTGTAGTGACTTGGTTCATTACGATTCCGATTTGCGCGGTACTTGCGATGATTATTTTCAAGTTCATCGATCTATTCTTTTAAATAGAAGCACACAGAGCCGGCTCTCTCTATGGAGGAGTCGGCTCTTTTGCTGCGTGTAATTACCGGCGACGCGTCTTGGAGGTGCGACGGCGCTGCTTACTTGGAATCGGCGATTTCCCTTTTCCTGTTGTACGCTTGCGGCGGCGCCTCCGCGGATTTTTCGTCCAATGATCATCTTCGTCACCGTCTTCTCCGTCTTTCTTTTTGCCTGGAAGGAGTGTGCCCATGAGCAGCTTGGCGACGGGGGCAATTTGGGAAACACTGTTCATCACTTTCTGCACTTTGCCTACTGTCTCGACGATGCCTTCAATTCCGCCCATGCGATCAATGACTTGCTTGATGTCACCGATCGAGAAGCCGCTTTTCTTGGCAGTGGTCTCCTCAACAACCGTGGCAATTGGCGATTCGGCTGCTTGGCTAAATGGAACGATGGCTGTTGTTGTCTCTAACGGTGATGGTGGAGTGAATGACGGAAGGAAGGGCGTAGGTTCAGGGCTGAAGCTGCGGATATGCGCCTTGTTTTCCTTTTGCTTGGGAAGACTGGGGACGGTCATCAGCTGCGACGGTAAAGGAGCCCTCTCATATTGGCGAGGGTTGTTCATCTCATCACGACCTTTTTGTATAAGTATGGCAGGTTTGCATAGTCTTAACGTACTCCAATCAACATTCTCTAGTGCTTTCTGCATTGGTATGGGATAATATACTGTATGTGATAGGCGAACAACTCGATTGGACGATCGCCCGTAGACGGACGCCCAATCTTTTATGGAAGCGCTCTATTTTCACAGTAATTCACTAACGCATGACAACTGTAATGCTTGAAAAGGTATGTCAAAGGAAGTACAATGAGGGTAACAAGCATTGATGTAGGGGTGGATAAGGTTGCAATTGAAAAAATTGAACGATAAGTCAGTCGACCAGCTGTTTGAGGCGGTTATGACGCTGAAATCAGTGGAAGAGTGTTATATTTTCTTTGATGATCTGTGCACGGTAAATGAGATTCAATCCTTATCCCAGCGGTTGGAGGTTGCTCGCATGTTGGGCAAGGGCTGTACGTACAATCAGATTGAAGCGGAGACCGGAGCAAGTACAGCCACGATTTCCCGCGTGAAGCGTTGTTTGAACTACGGCAATGATGGTTATAAAATGGCATTAGAACGCTTAGGTAAATAATCTGATGAAGCCGGGACTGCTTATCATCAGCCACGGTTCAAGAGATGAATCCTGGGTTACACTGGTAGAGGAAGCCATCGCACAGACGGATTGGCCTGATGGGGTTGCTGTCGTCTCCTCTTACTTGGAATGTGTACCAGAACAAGATATACAATACGGCATTAATACATTGGAAGCGCAAGGGGTGAACCATATTGGGGTCATCCCCTTGTTCGTGTCTGCGGGTAGTACGCATGCCGATGAGATAGCATATGCGCTTGGCGCTAAGCCTGCTCCGCTCTGTGAGACGGACTTGGAGCCATTCCGAGTGCAAGCTCGCGTCTATTATGGCCGTCCGCTTGACGGAGGGAATGTTGTCCCGTTGCAAGCGTGTGCGACAGCTATGCTAGGCGAAGGAATTGAAGACAACGGGCATACTGTCTCATCTTCCACCTCTGCTCATATTGAGCAATGTGGAGATGGGATTGAAGTTGGCTCTTACTTGGAATTGTCGGAAGAGCCTGTTCGATGCTATTCGAATGCAGATGTGGACAACAAGGGCAGTCAGGAGGATGTTCTCCTTCAAATGGTGGAGGGGCGGCTGCGTGGACTCGGGGTACGACCAGACTCGGATGCAGTACTGCTCGTTGCGCACGGCAGTCGATACGAGCCTTTTGCTTCACGTTGGCATGAGAGCTTACGGCAACTGGAGCGGAAGCTTGTGCTGCATGGCGCGTGTGCAGGAGCCTCACATGCCTTGCTCTGCTGTGAAGATATTGCGGAGGCGGTGAGCCGTTTACAGAGCGTATTGACGCTCGGTCAAGATGAAATCGTCTGGAGCGGCAGGGCGGAACAATTGACTGTTCCCCTAGACTCGTTCGGCGGTATGGATGTCTTCGATGGTCATGATGGTGGAGGGCGCTCGTGCGGAGAACAGACTGTTGAACGCCGTGTTGCCGTCGTTCCTGTGTTCCTCAGTCGAGGTTATTTCACTTCTCATGTGATTCCACAGCGGCTTGGTGATGTGTCTGCCATGTATGATGGCGAAGCGCTGCTGCCGCACTCCGCCTTGAATAGATGGCTGCAGCAGGAAGCGGTTCGTTTACTGGCTATGATGAAGGATGAAGGGGAATGTATCTCAATAGTTGGTGCCGGGATTGGGATCGTTTGAAAGTCTGCTGACGGAAGTTGCTAGGGCGATTATCCCGTCAGTTTCGAACATTTTGAGGAACGATTGTGTTATCATGAGAAGAATAGATTGTATGATGTGACGATGCAGATGGAATTGCGTGAGAATGCAGAAAGAATGCCACGATGCATCTTAATACATAAGAATATATGTTGGTGGTTCGGAGTTTTTATAACTGTCCGCAGGGCTGCTGTGAAGTTAGGATGTCTCCAATAAGGCATGATGTGGATATGAAGAAGCTTACTATGGTAGTATGGTTCATAACACAGGTTGTTTTGCTGTTTGAGGCAAAGTGACTAGAACTGGACGATATGGCGAAATGTTGCTGGCGGCTAAGCCTTCGCGAAGAAGGTTGTGAAATCGGTTGAACGTGAATAGATTGTAAATGGGTGAAACATTCATGGTAAAGAGAGCTAGGCTTATTTATAATCCGACATCTGGCCGGGAGGAAGGCAGGAAGCGGCTGGCGGATATATTGCATATGCTGGATGCTGCCGGCATCGAGACGACGACGCATGCGACGGAAGGCGAAGGAGATGCAACGGCTAGTGCGGCAGAAGCAATTGATAACGGCTATGATATGATTATCGCAGCTGGTGGCGATGGTACGCTCAATGAGGTCATTAATGGGATGGCGGACAAGCCGGAACGGCCTCCACTTGGCATTATTCCGCTTGGGACGACGAATGACTTCGCACGGGCCTTGGGAATTCCTCGCAATTGGGAGGATGCTTGCTCAATTATTACGCGTCAGACAACTCGGGTTATTGACCTTGGGCAGTCGAATGAGAAGTACTTCATTAATATTGCAGGCGGCGGTTCTTTGACGGAATTGACGTATGAGGTGCCAAGCAAGCTGAAGACGATTATCGGGCAGCTCGCTTATTATATGAAGGGCCTGGAGAAGATGACCCGCCTGCGTCCGACGGAGCTGCGTATTGAGCTGGAAGGCCACGGCGTCTATCATGAGGAATTCATGCTGTTCTTGATTACGAATACGAACTCGGTTGGCGGCTTCGAGAAGTTGGCGCCTGAGGCGCGAATTGATGACGGTTTATTCGATGTCATTATGCTAAAACGCTGCAATCTTGTAGAGTTCGTTCGGGTAGCTAGTATGGCTCTTCGGGGAGAGCATATTAATGATCCGCTCGTCATTCATAAGCAGACGAAACGAGTTACGGTTACATCGCCGGATGCAGTTCAGCTTAATCTAGACGGAGAATTCGGCGGTTTATTGCCAGCGACGTTCAGGGTGCTGCCTTCTCATTTGCGCATTTTCGCAGATGATCCAGAGGCTTTGTAAGATGGAGAGAAGTGCGTATGTACCGAGCTGTTATGGCAATGGAAAATAGAATGATATCGTTCCACGATCAGATGGTGGACGTTCGGCTTGACTTGCTGTCGTAGAGGGCGCGGGTCAAGCCGTTTTATTGTAATTGCTGTGGTGAGGGGAACAGCGATAATTAGGGGCAGAAGGCAGAAGGCAGAAGGCAGAAGGCTAAATGCTAAACTGAAATGCAGATAAGATAAATGTATAATGCTAAAATGCTGTTTGATCGGATAATGGGATTCTTTGTCGTTAGGAAAAAGGTAATTAGAGCTTGTGCAGGCGTGAAGGCGCCGGGTCTTCTTGTTGGCGGGTGGATTATGGTATGATGATGCCATGCTCAACATGCGGAACAGCTGGATACCATGAGGATGACGTTTTCGAGGCTGCGTAAGGATGCAGAGTCGTTCGACGTTATTTGTATCGTGTCAGACTGCTTGCGATCATTGAGGAAGATATCTCATGTATCTATGGTTCCTGACAGAAGAGTGAGCATGAACATGATGG
This sequence comes from Paenibacillus sp. KS1, assembly GCF_001680695.1. Classification (NCBI taxonomy): domain Bacteria; kingdom Bacillati; phylum Bacillota; class Bacilli; order Caryophanales; family Paenibacillaceae; genus Paenibacillus; species Paenibacillus sp. KS1. The sequence continues at coordinate 9,202 of NZ_MAIS01000118.1, forward strand.
TAGACAAGCAATGCAATGGATGGCATTCAAAATAGATGGATTTGTTAACACATGACAGGAGGGCATCAGGGTGAAAGGAAACAAGCTAAGCAAGCGGCCGGGGCGTCGAAATGGAGGACAGTCTGCATCTGCGACGCGTTCACAAGAAGCGGTAGGTGGACGCGCGGCACATGCACGCGTGCATAATGCCCCGGTACAGAAAAACGATGAGGTTGTAATGGATATTATTGGTTTGACGCATGATGGAGAAGGAGTCGGTCGTGCAGACGGTTTCACGCTGTTCGTACAAGGGGCATTGCCGGGTGAGCAAGTGCGTGCGCTTGTGCTGAAGGTGAAGAAACAGTACGGATATGCAAAGGTGCTGGAGCGTCTTGTAGACAGCCCACATCGCGTGAAGTTGGAGCATCCGGTAAATGCATACGGCGGCTGTCAGTTGCAGCATATGGCGTACAGTGAGCAGCTGGTATGGAAGCGGCAGCATGTCGTGGACGTACTAGAGCGCATCGGGAAGTTCCAAGTGGAGCAAGCGGAAGGCGAAGCAGCTGCAACTGAAAATGCTGTGCAGGAGCAGCCGATCAAGGTATGGCCCACGATCGGAATGGAGCAGCCTTGGCGCTATCGTAACAAGAGCCAAATGCCGATCGGCAAAAATGAGCGCACAGGCGAGCTAATCGGTGGTTACTTTGCGAAGGCGAGCCATCGGATCATCGATACGGATACGAGCCTGATTCAGCATGAAATGAACGACGACGCGATGCGTGCGGTGAAGCAAGTTGTACGGAAATACGGCATTGAGCCGTACAATGAGGAGCAGCATACAGGCTTACTGCGCCATGTGATGATGCGTGTCGGGTTCCGTACGAATGAGCTGATGATCACCTTCGTGACGAATGGGGACAAGCTGCCGCATCAGGAGAAGATCGTAGCGGAGCTTGCTGAGGCTTTGCCGCAGTTGAAGAGCGTCTGCCAGAGCATGAATACGAAGCGCACGAACGTTATTATGGGAGATAAGACCCGCGTATTGTGGGGTTCAGAATATATTACGGATTATATCGGAGATATCGCGTTCAAAATCTCCGCGCGTTCCTTCTACCAAGTAAATCCGGTGCAGACGGAAGTGCTGTATGAAAAGGCTGTAGAATATGCTGGCCTGACAGGGGAAGAGACGGTCATTGATGCGTATTGCGGCATCGGGACGATCTCGCTGTTCCTTGCACGGCGCGCGAAGCGGGTACTCGGCGTCGAGATCGTTGAGGAAGCGATCGCCGATGCGCGCCGCAATGCAGAACTGAATGGCGTGACAAACGCAGAATTCGCCGTTGGCGCAGCAGAAGACGTTATTCCTCGCTGGAAGGAGCAGGGTGTGACGCCTGATGTCATCGTCGTCGATCCGCCGCGCAAGGGTTGCGATCCTGCATTGCTCGACACGATGCTCGCCATGCAACCAGAGCGCATCGTATACGTGTCCTGCAATCCGTCGACGCTGGCTCGCGATTTGCAAGTGCTGGCGGGTGGAGGCTACCGCGTCGTTGAGGTACAGCCGGTGGACATGTTCCCGCAGACTACGCATGTGGAGTGTACAGTGTTACTAAAATGGAAGGGGCAGGAGTAATCCTAAGCCCCTTTTTGTTCCAACGTCCTTACGGATTGAGGACGGGATATGTTGTAATGTATGACTTTGATTGAACCATCTTCATTGACTTCGATTTTTTGTATAAGTCTTTGAAGAACCTGCTTCATGACTTCCTGATTATCAATATCAAGTTTAGAGAAGCGGGTAATTTGTTTCTGAAAGGCACGGAGTTGTTCTTCCGTGTCTTTCTTTTCTTCAAGTAGTAATTCAAGCTCTGCCTTTCGAGTGGTTAGTCTATATTGTTCCTCTTGGATATGCTCGTTCTGAGCTTTGAATTGTACAATGCCAATATCCTTGTCTGAGTAAAGTTGTAATAGTGTTTGAAACTCCTTGTTAAGCTGATTAAGGCGTTTCGTGACGCTTGCTAGTTCTTTTGTATTCTTAGATTGTTGTTCGTTAGCTTTGCTGTTTGCCGCCCCGTAGAGTTTTTCTAGTTTGACGTTATCGGCAATCAGTTCCTTAAGGTCATCTTTGATCGCTTGCATTAAATTGTTGTATCCAATGATATGTGAGGAACAAAATGATGCTGAGTGCTTTACATAGCCTACGCACACATAAGCCCCGCCGCTATCTTTTCTCCTGTCTTTACGGAAGGTCATCCCTTTGCCGCAATCAGCACACACAGCGATATGAGCAAATAAACTTTCGTTCCCGTTACTATTATTTCTGCCTTTTTTCTTCATCTTTTCCAATACTGCTATGTGTTCATCCATCGTGATTATGGCAGGATGAACGTTTTCATGTACAATTTGTTCAGTACGTTGAACTTGTTTGCGTTTCTTTGAAATAAAATCCCTTGTTTCTTCACGATGGAGCGCAAGCGTACCTGTGTAGATGATGTTTTTTAAAATAACGCTTATTGAACTTTGATTCCATAATGTTCCTGCATTCCCGCCGCCTGATACAGTTCTTGGAGTCGCGATACCTTTGCTTATGAAGTAGTTACTGATTTTGTACATACCCCAATCTTGATACAGATAAAGGTCAAAAATTTCCCTAACTATAGGAGCGTAGTTTTCATCAAGTACTAGCTTCTTATTATCACGCTTGTAACCAAATGCAGGAAGAGAAGCCTTGTAAACTCCTTCCCTTGCACTTGCACGTAATCCAATCTTTATTCGTTCTGAAAGTTTTGCACTTTCTTCCTCTGCAAGCACAGCCTTCAAGTTGAACATTAGTTTACTGGTGCTCGTTTCAGTATCATAATTATCTTCAGGTAAAATTAAGCGAATATCCATTGACTCAATCGCATGGGCGGTCTGTAAATTTTCTACAGTATTCCTACCTAGCCTAGATACTGACTTAGCAATAACAATGTCAAATTTTTTCCTTTTTGAATCTTCCAGTAAACGCTGAATTGCTTCTCGTTTATCTCTAGTCGCCCCACTGATACCATCATCAATGTATTGACTAGATATCGTCCAACCGTTTTGTGCGGCTAGGGTTGAAGCATAAGAAATCTGATTTTCAAGGCTGTTCTTTTGTGCGTCTTTTTTAGTGCTTACACGGGCATAAATTGCAACTCTCATTTACTTACCATCCCTTCTGTTTCCGTTTCAGAAGGAATAGCATTTGCTCTAATCTCATCGTATGGAATTGTTATTATTTTGTCAATTTGACCACTGATAATTGATAGTAAAATGTCCTCTATGTTAGTTGTTCCAGTAAATCTTCTCTCGATGTTCATAATAATAATCATCTCCCTTACTATCAGTGGTCGCTCCATGTATTTAAAAAGATGCGAACCAAAAAAGAAGGGTCATGTTGCTATGACCCAACAGCGCCGCCTTTAAATTTGGAGGTACGAAAGCGGGAATAGATATGTTGTGTTTTAATACAATAAATATTGACCGTCAAATCGGGGAATGTATTCTAATTTTCTATCTCTAAGTCTTGTTCTATAGCTCTTTATTAACTAAATATGTATTGTCTGTCGGATTCTAAGTGCTTGCTCTAATCTGAAAGTACCTACTCTATTAAAGAGGCGGTGTACTTACTATATAGCAGAGCAAACCTTCTATAATCGGGTACAGCTCTTCCAAAACAGAGCAAGAAAGCCCTGCACTATGGCAGGGCTTGTACGGTGGCTAAAATGGGAGCTTTTTTTCCTTCTCCTTAATTTCAGCAATTTCTACAACGTCACCTTTCTCAATTTTTACACGCTCTTGTAAGAACCTTAGATATTCCTTAACAGTTTCACTTGTGAATGAATCTTTAAAGTTAGAATATTGCTCGCTTTTAATTACCTTACGGATAGTGCCCCATACCTCAACGCCTTGTTCCTCAGCAAGTTTTTTGAAGTAATAGGTAGCTTCACTCAACGCTATACAAGGAACGTTATCTAAATTGTTTAATAGATAACGATTTCTTTTTCCTTCGAACTTTAACCGCCTAATCAACCCCTTCTTTTCCAATCCGTTAAGTGTAGCATCTAATTTCCCATCACCCCTTTTAAGTACCATTTTGATATACTAGATCGGCTACACTTAGTTGGACAGA
>NZ_MAIS01000157.1:0-5781 GCF_001680695.1 Paenibacillus sp. KS1
CTTCCCGTTAAGAGGTGTGTTCCGTCATCCGACTATCGAGGAGATGTCTCAAGCAATCTCGCAAATGGAGACCTCATTGTATACAGCCATTCCGATTGCCGAGGAGCAAGAATACTACCCGTTATCTTCGGCTCAGTTGCGACTCTATATCATGAGCCAGCTGGAAGGAAGCGAGCTCAGCTACAATATGCCTGGCATGCTGGTGCTTGAAGGACAGCTGAATCGAGATCAATTCCAGACAGCATTTTTGAAGCTCATCGCTCGTCACGAGACTTTACGTACTGGCTTTGAGATGGTAGACGGCGAGCCGATGCAGCGCATCCATCGCAATACGGAATTCGCTATTGACTACAGACAGGCATCCGAGGACGAAGTTCCGGAGATGATTGGACAATTTATCCGACAGTTCGACCTGGAGCAGCCGCCATTATTGCGGGTCGGGTTGTTCGAAGTTGGGCAGGATCGGCATATTCTCGTCTTTGATATGCACCATATCATTTCTGATGGTGCCTCAATGAGCAATTTAGTTGATGAATTTACTCGATTGTATGCGAATGAAGAACGGCCGCCGCTGCGTATCCAGTACAAGGATTATGCGGTATGGCAGCAGGCGAGTGAGAATCTTGAGAGGCTGAAGCACCAAGAAGACTATTGGATGAGTATGCTGCAAGGCGATCTTCCGAACACAGAGTTGCCGTTGGATTATGATAGAGCGGCGGTTCGCAGCTTCGAAGGGGAGCAGATCGAATTCGAAATTAACCCGGTTGTGACGGGCCAGCTGAACCAACTTGCTTCTAATCATGAGTGCACGCTGTACATGGTCTTATTGTCCGCCTATCAGATTCTGTTATCCAAATATTGCGGTCAGGATGACATTATTGTCGGTACTCCTGTTGCGGGTCGCAATCATGCCGATTTGGAGCCATTGATCGGTATGTTCGTCAATACCCTCGCGATTCGTAACCGTCCGCAGGGCGATAAAACGTTCCAATCGTTTTTGGCAGAGGTGAAAGAGTCAACATTAGGGGCATTCGAACATCAGGAGTATCCATTCGAGGAACTGATTGACCTCTTGAAGCTGCAGTGGGAGACAAGCCGCAATCCATTGTTCGATACGGTGTTCGTCCTCCAGAATACGGAGGAGCGTGAAGCCGGAATCGGTGGATTGACGATATCGCCTTACGTGACAGATGACTCGGTCAGCGCGAAGTTCGATCTGACGCTGTCTGTATCGGAAGAAGACGATGGTATGAAGGGAAGCTTCCTGTATGCTTCCAAGCTGTTCAAAGCAGCTGGCATACACAGAATGATGAGGGATTACTTGTCAATACTGTCCCAAGTATGCGAGAACCCTCGCATCCGCATTCAAGATATTTCGATAAGTGGACAGCAGACACAGGAAAAGAGCAAGATCGACACGATTGAGTTCGCGTTCTAAAATGTGCTGGCAGCAGGTATTGCGGTAAGGCAGCAACGCCTTAACCGCCTCCACCCAGAGAAACCGCGCTTATCGAACGATCATAGCTAGGGTTGCAGCTCTATCAATTTGGTTAACTAGGTCCACAACCTTGTTCTACATTTGTACATGTACACAAGCGATACATGCTGTACTTGGAATTTATGTAATTGCGGGAGCGCGTGCCCGCTGTGGGGACGCGCTCTTCTATTCCATTACACCCGTTAAGACAGGGAGGTTCACGAATGAAGTCGGTATATGAGAAAGAAGAAGCCTATTGGAATGGAATGTTTGATTCGGATGACAGCATGAGCATCTTGCCATATTGCAGTACACACGGAAGAGAAGCGAACGCGGATACGAATGCCGCCAAAGTGTCTATGATCCGTTCACTCCCAACAGATCTGTCAGACAGAATGAACACTCTTGCGAACGGTTCGGATGTTGCCCTGTACATGATTGGATTGGCAGGGGCCACTTGCTTGCTCCACCATTATACGAACCGAGAAAATGTGCTTGTAGGCATGCCGACAATAGATGAATCGGAAGATGACTCATCACCTCGTGACGTACTCATTATGAAGACGAATTTGTCACGCGAAAGCAGCTTCCGTTCCGTATTGGGGTCAATCAAGACAGCCGTCGGAGGAGCATTGGAGCATCGTCATCTTCCGTTTCGGAAAATGGTACACAACCTAAACCTGGAGATGGACACGAACGGACTTCCGGTGATGAATACGGTAGTGTCTTATTCAGCTATACATACCGCTTCTATCGACCTTAGCGTCAGCTCCGACGTCATATTCCGATTCGATGCGAAGGACGATGGCCTTCATTTGGAGGTGCTTTATGATGAAAGCCGCTATGATGCCTCCTATATTGCCACTCTATTCGAACATTTTTTCCGACTGCTTCATTTTGTGTTATTCCAGCCAGACCAGCCTATCGGCAATGCCGTGTTATTGTCCGAAGATGAGAAGCATCGCCTGCTTCATGAATTTAATGACGTGTGGACGGATTTCCCTCGTCAAGCAACACTACATCAGTTCATTGAGGAACATGCGGAGCGACAGCCAGAGGCAATCGCGGTTTCTTATGAAGATACCAAGCTGACGTATCGTGAGCTGAATACCCGGGCGAATCGCCTTGCCAGAACACTTAGATCTGAAGGTGTGCAGCCAGAAGCGCTAGTTGGGCTCATGGCTGAAAGATCGATCGACATGATTGTTGGGATGCTTGCCGTTTTGAAGGCGGGAGGCGGCTACGTCGCGATTGATCCGGAGTATCCGGAGGAGCGCGTTCGCTACATGCTGGAAGATTCGGGTGCTCGTGTCATTCTGGTTCAGCAGCATTTGCAGAATCGTGTGCCAAATACGGAATCAGCAGCTAGACTCCTTATACTTGACGATGAGCAGTCTTATCATGAGGATGCTTCGAAGTTGGAATCGAAGAGTACAGCTGTAGATTTGGCTTGCGTCATCTACACTTCGGGGACAACGGGTAATCCCAAAGGTAACCTGACGACACACCGCAATATCGTACGCATCGTGAAGAATACCAACTATATCGAAATTACGGAGCAGGATAAGGTACTGCAATTATCGAGTTATTCTTTCGATGGCTCCGCATTCGATATTTTCGGGGCATTAACGAATGGGTCCCAACTGGTTCTTGTTCCTCATCATACATTGCTTGATGCACGCAAGCTGGCGGAGCTGATCGAAACGGAACAAATATCGGTCATGCTGATTACTACCGCTTATTTCAATGTTCTTGTTGACGTAAACGTATCCTGTCTGCGTCATATCCGCGCGATATTGTTCGGAGGCGAGCGCTCCTCTGTCGCGCATGTGCGTAAAGCACTTGAACAGACAGGTCCGGGAAGACTAAAGCATGCCTACGGCCCTTCTGAAAGCACGGTATATGCGACATGGCATGATGTGACAGAGATTCCGGAGCGAGCCGTAAGTGTACCGATCGGTCGTCCAATCAGTAATACAGCCATTTATATCGTCAATGAACGAAATGATTTACAGCCGATAGGGGTATCCGGTGAGCTGTGTGTAGCGGGAGAAGGGTTAGTTCGCGGATATTTGAACCGTCCAGAACTGACTGCACAGAAATTCGTTGATAATCCGTTCGTACCGGGAGAGCGCATGTATCGTACTGGGGACTTGGCGAGATGGCTGCCGGACGGAACGATTGAATACGTTGGCCGAATGGATGATCAGGTGAAAATCAGAGGCCATCGCATCGAGATTGGGGAAGTAGAGGCGCAGCTTCTCAAAGTGGCGCCGATTCAGAAGGCGACGATTGTCGTCCGAGGCCGCGAGGACGGAGAGAAGCAGCTGTGCGCATATTATGTAGCAGATCGTCTGCTTCCTGCAGGCGAGATTAGAACAATGCTTGCCAAAGAACTGCCTAGTTATATGATTCCGGCATACTTCATTCAGCTTGAACAGATGCCGTTGACGACTAACGGCAAGGTAGATCGCAAAGCCCTGCCAGAACCGGAAGAGCACGTACAAGCAGAGACGGAATATGTGGCGCCTAGAAGTGAACAGGAAATTCGGCTTGCGAGAGTCTGGCAGGAAGTGCTCGGTCTAAGCCGAGTCGGTGCAAAGGATCATTTCTTCGAGCTGGGCGGCCATTCATTACGAGCGACGACACTGGTCAGCAAGCTGCACAAAGAAGAGAATATCAGCCTGTCTCTGCGCGATGTGTTCCGCAATCCTACTTTGGAAGCGATGGCCGCGCTCATGGAAGATGCTCAAGGACGCAAATTCGCACCCATCCCGACAGTTGAGGAGAAGGATGTATATCCGGTATCTTCGGTGCAGAAGCGATTGTTCATTTTGCATCAGCTGGAAGGAGCTGAGCAGAGCTATAACATGCCAGGGGCATTACTGCTTGAGGGTGATGTTGACCGGAACCGATTGGAGTATGCATTCCGTCAGCTGATCACACGTCACGAAACGCTTCGCACCGGCTTTGAAATGGTGAATGGAGAACCTGTGCAGCGCATTTATCCGACAGTTGATTTTGTAGTGGAAGAGATGTCAGCCCTGGAAAGGTCGGAAGTCGAGGAGCAAATCCGGCAATTCATTCGCGCTTTCGATCTGTCCACAGCGCCACTGTTCAGGGCGGGGCTGATTGAGCTTGCTCCTCAGCGTCACATTCTCCTGTTCGACATGCACCATATCATTTCGGACGGCACGTCAATTGGCATTATGATCGAGGAATTCACAAGCTTATACAGTGGGAATGAGCTTGAGCCGCTTCGCATTCAGTACAAGGACTTTGCTGCGTGGCAGCGTTCCGAGGAGCAGATCGAGCAGTTGAAGCGCCAAGAAACTTATTGGTTGCAGCAAATGGAAGGCGTACTTCCTGTGCTTGAGCTGCCTACTGATTATGTACGTCCTGCTGTACAGAGTCATGATGGTGCGCTGTTCGAGTTCTCGCTTGATCGCGAGCAGAGCCAAGACTTGAGGAAATTAGCCGCCGATACGAGAACGACCTTGTACATGGTGCTGCTAGCGGCATACACGATCATCCTTCACAAGTATTCAGGCCAGGAAGACATTGTTGTAGGAACACCGATTGCGGGTCGAACGCATGACGATGTGCAGCCGCTTATCGGTATGTTCGTCAACACGCTGGCGATTCGCAATTATCCTTCAGGATCCAAGTCTGTGCTTACCTACTTGGAGGAAATCAAAGAAACGACGCTGGGAGCGTTCGAGCATCAGGACTATCCGTTCGAGGAACTCGTGGAGAACGTGCAAATTTCGCGAGATATGAGTCGTCATCCGGTGTTCGACACGATGTTCGCCCTTGAGAATACAGAGCATCGGGAATTCGATCTGGATGGACTTCAGGTGAAGCCATACGGTGCTGAATACGGCATGGCTAAGTTCGACTTGAATCTGACCGTAACAGAAGATGGCGATGGACTCTACTGCACCATGGAGTATGCTACGGCATTGTACAATCGCTCGACGATCGAAAGGCTTTGCGGCCATTTCCTGCAGGTCGTTGGAAGCATGACTCATAATCCGCAAGCAGCAATCTCATCACTGCAAATGGTAACCAGCGAGGAGAAGGCTCAACTGCAACATGAATTCAATGGTACGGTTATGGAGTACTCAAGTGACAAGACGGTTCATGAACTGTTTGCGGAACAGGTGGAGCGGACGCCGGAAGCTGTCGCTGTTGTCTCAGGCAGCGAGCAATTGAGTTACCGAGATCTTAACCGGAAGGCGAATCAGCTTGCGTGGAAGCTGCGTGAGTATGGTGTGACCGCAGAGCAGCCTGTCGGCATTATT
>NZ_MAIS01000189.1:0-2753 GCF_001680695.1 Paenibacillus sp. KS1
AGGTTCGAGTCCTTCATGGCTCACCAGTTAAATATCGTGCGCGTATGGCGGAATTGGCAGACGCACTAGACTTAGGATCTAGCGCCTTTGGCGTGGGGGTTCAAGTCCCTCTACGCGCACCATATCATTAAACCCTTGTCGGACAAGGGTTTTTTGCTGTTTACAGATAGTAAGGAGCGTAAGGCTCCTTGTTTTTGTTAACGGACTTGTTAACGGAAAGCTAGATATCCACAGGATCATTGCTTTTATTCATCGAGTTTATAGCCTCAGAATTTTTCGCCATGAGGTTCTTTTTCTTTTCATCTCTCATGTGTGTATAGATGTCTCCTGTAATTGCTACACTAGAATGACCTAATACCTCTTGTATGTCTTTAAGGTCAAAACCAAGCTCCCACAAGTTAGTTGCAAATGAATGCCGCAAGTCATGGAACCGAATGTATGGCAATCCTCTTTTATTGATTATCTTTTCGTAATCATGTCGCAATTGAGATGGGCTTATTGGCTCTCCGTCTAGGTGGCAATTAATCAAACCCTATTGTTGCTGGTACACTTCGTTATTTTGTGCGTTGATATATATGATTCTGATCGATCTTCTCTTTCAGCTTTTCAAGTATACCTATCTATGATAGGTGTGTACCTTTCGGACTTCTTTGTTTTTGGTGTTTATGGCCGTTAAATAGGCCGTGTAGAAGCGACTCACAGATGCTGCCTTAAGAAATGTCTGACACTGCCCCAGCGTCCACGTGAGAGTTCCTTTTTGGCCAAACGTGATGGATCAAGCTTCTTCATAAAGTCGATGGGAATTAGCTTCTATTTTGCTGGACCAGAAGGTATTAGGTGTCGATATAGCGGATGTGAAGTGGAGTGGGATACCGGACGGAAAGAGCACCGCTTCCACAATGACTACACAGACAAAAGGGATCGGAAGGTACTCGCAACGAAGCAGAGAGCTGCATTGGATGCCAACAAGAATGTAGTGTACCTGGTGGGTGGGGAGCACGCGACATTAGGATCGATGGAGACGCTAGTGAAGTGGATGCTATTGATCACCAAAATGCAGACAATAAGATTGAGAGCGATTCATTCTATTTATCTGGAATCAAATTTGCTTATTTGTAGTGATAATTGATGTATGTGATATGCTGCACGATAAGATATAAAATATTTCCGTTTATTCCGGTATGTGAGCAACGCGAGGATAAACACATCCCGAGCATCATCACTTCCGAAAACGAAAATGTCATAAGCACCAAAGTATTATCTTAGTGCTTAGATTAAGCCAGGGCTTCTTTTTAAGCAATACATGCTACCTGCGTACGTTCTTTAGTTTGTGATTGTAACCCAAGCGAAGGATGGGGAGCGTCCTTTTGTTGAACTGTCGGGGAGGATAGTGGTGTTGTAACATAACATGGATAATGCTGTTTAAAGATAAGAGGAGAGAGATATATGCAAAGAGAGGTAATGAAAGATCTAAGATAATTTTTTGGATTGACAGGGAATGTTACTTTAACCCATTTTGGAGTAGTTTGCCTGGCGGCAATATGCGGCCGGTACCAAAGAAGTAAAGCCCCGGGTTAGTCCGAGGCTTTACTATGATCATTTGCTTAAATGCTTCTAGTATTGTTTTGCCTTAACTTGGATGTCCATATTATGGCCGTCTTTATTATTGATGAATACTTTCCATTCTTCAGAGATAAAGCCACCAAAGACTTTAATTGTTTCTGTTTTTTGTTGGCCTGAAGATATTGGAATGTCTACCGCATAGTTTTTTCCATCGCGTACTAACGTCATGTACACTGTTCCTGGGCCGTCATTCTTTACATGAACGTCCAATCTCTTTCCGGCATGGATGTTTGCATGAAATGAGCTCTGGAAAGAATGGTACCCAACGTGACTAACATCAAAAAGTGGAATTTCTCTTGAATCTGTTGAGGTTTCTGATTGAATTGGTGCAATTCTAGGTGAGTCAGGCGCAGCAGAAGCGAAACCAGTAAATGTTGATAACATTAGCACTGTTGAAATGATGACTAACGATTTTTTCATAGTAACCTCCTTGGAAATGTATATTTATGTTATACATTTCCAATATACCACATATAACCATTAGCTTGTGCTGTAGATGAGTCCTATCTGTGACAAAGACCCGAACTATTCGAAGCTTTACTTGTAAACACTGATTAGGTACATCTTTTATAAATAAATTCCCACCTTTGATGGGACAATTCATTTTAGATGAAGCGATTGATTCATTATTCGAAATTAGCCTTTTACCGTTTTGCTGTTCATTTAGGTAACTACGTGTCCTTGTAGGTCTCAATATTGTGTTGGAGAGTAGAAGGAATTAATCTTAGGGATAAGCTTAGAAGCCTGTAAGAGCCCTTTTAAACCCTTAAAGAGGGGATTTGGATACGTAAAGCGTCTCAAACCCATCTAGAGCAAATAAGGGGACGTACGACTGGAATAACGATTGCATTCCACTATGGCGACCTGACGAAATGCTCTGAGGGGCGGGGGAACGTAGAGAACCGTTGGAGCTTGTGGGCGATAATAGCTGTTAAGCGTTGTGATGAGATGTCCTAGAACAGGCACCTTGAATTCTCCAGTGGCTCAACAGCAAGGTTTTTCAGCTATTTATTATTTTTTTTGAAATAAGGGTTGCATTACTTAATACCTTATGATATATTATTACTTGTCGCTTCTGATATATCGTTTTGAACGACAAAATGCGGACATAGCTCAGTGGTAGAGTATCG
>NZ_MAIS01000257.1:0-1024 GCF_001680695.1 Paenibacillus sp. KS1
CTCGATGTCGCGCCAAGCAGCCTTGCGCTCCGCAGGTGTTGCTTCCGGATTGCTGTATACAAAGTGCTGGAATTCATCCACCGTTACTCCGTATGGGATGAACAACAGCGCGCCAGCCAAATGAGCAAACTTATACTTCTCCGTGTCTTCCTGGAAGAACAGCTCCATCCATGGCCATGTGAAGAACTCCATGCTCATCGAATGAATTTCGGCAGCTTCATACGTTGGCCAGTTGTATTCTGGCACTTCGAAGTGACGGCTCTCGTACACTTGGAACGCATGGCCCGCCTCATGTGTCAAAACATCGATATCGCCGGATGTACCATTGAAGTTAGAGAAAATAAACGGTGCACCATATTCGCTCAAGAATGTACAGTACCCGCCGCTTTGCTTGCCTCTCTTACTGACAAGATCCATCAGCTCGTTCTCACGCATAAACGTAAAGAACTCATTCATCTCTGGCGACAATTCTTCATACATCTTGGCTCCGTTCTGTACAATCCAATCTGGATCGCCCTTCGGCGTCGCATTCCCTGTCTTGAAGTTAAACGACTCATCATAGTAGTACATATGATCAACGCCGATCCGGTTGCCTTGACGCTCCTTCAGCTTCGTAGCTGCTGGCACGATATGTTCCAACACCTGGGCTCTGAAGTTCGCTACCATTTCCGCATTGTAATCGGTACGGCACATACGGTCGTATCCAAGCTGAACATAATTCTCGTAGCCCAGTTTCTTCGCAATCTTCGTACGCACCTTAACCAGATCATCATAAATGCGGTCGAACTTCGCTTCGTTCTCGGACATAAAGCCGAACTTCGCTTCAGAAGCACGCTTGCGCATATCGCGATCTGTGGACAACTCGAACGGTGTCAGCTGTGCCAGCGTGCGCTCTTCTCCTTCGAATAGAACTTTCGCAGAAGCAATCAATTGGGAATATTCTGTCGACAGCTTGTTCTCCATCTGCAAGTCTTCAATGATCTCAGGGCTGAATGTCTTGAGCATTTTCTCAGCCAACTGGAAC
>NZ_MAIS01000144.1:0-8327 GCF_001680695.1 Paenibacillus sp. KS1
GAACGTACCTATGAGGATTTGAAACATGGGCCACTTAAAGGAAGACGGCAGCCCTAACATGTATTGAACGTACCTACGAGGAATTAATATTAGGATAGCTATTATGGGGTAGGTAGTGTAGTGTAAATTGAAAATAGATAAGAAAATCTTTAAGAAGAAAATGTAAATAAATGAAAGGAATCAGATGCCACAAAAAAGAAGTTGTGTACTTGATGGATATGAAGTTAACTATTATAGACTTGTAGAAAAGGTAGAAAAACCTGTATCTAATCAGTTTCTCAAGGCTTTAGCTGACAGGCTATGTATAGACGGTGATAAAAGCATAAAATCCAATATACGAGCCGCCAAAAACAGAGGAACGAGATAATTCTTGCTCCTTTTCATGTGTTTCCTCGTAATATCATTAAATTTACACGATCTATATGACATGGTAAAATGTAGGTGGTTATTTGATGAGAAGGAGGGATGATATTGGACGCAACGATCATTACAACGATCGGTGAACTAATCCAAGATACAAGGCGCTCGTTAAATATGACGATCACTCAATTGTCAGAATTATCAGGTGTTCCTAGAGGTACGATTTCAAGAATCGAGAACGGCGAAGTAAAGCGTCCAGAGTTTTCGAGTGTACGTCCATTGGCAATGACATTGAATATTCCTTTTGAAACATTGGTTGATTATTATGCTGAAATTGAAAAAAGAGCTGAAACATTGCTAAGTATGTTTCAAACTACAGTACGACAATGTAAAGACATTGACCTTATTCGGAAAGTTGCAACAAAATACCTTGAATCTCCGAATGAAGACAGCTTAGATTTAACCGAAAAGCTGTATCAACATATCAACTCCATAGAAGATAACTCCATTAAATTGTCATTGTATAGCCTCATCATCGACTACTCACGCTCACACGGAATTATGCCATATATTGCAAAAGGATTGTATCAACAGTACTTGATTGAACGTTACGACTTAAACAGGCTGAAGGAAACCTATTACAACGGAAAATATATTCTTAATTATGCTGATTTCTTATCCCAACAAGAGCGGATCGAGCTATACTACAAATTAGGAATACAGGCGTATAATCTGAAATTGTATCACGAGAGTATCGAACACTGTAAGAAGGTACTGGCGTTACATAGTGCTGAAAGTCCCTATAAAGTAAACGCACTTTGGGTTCTTAGGGATGCGAATTTTGCTCTTGGCAAATATGAAGAATCAGAACTTTACTCGTTACAGTATAAGCAATTTAATTACCCGAACTCACAAGAGCATACTGTGTTTATGGAAGCTCTGTACAATGCCGTAAAAGGGAATACTGATAAAGCTATTAAAGAGCTTCGAGCATTCCTTGTGACATGCAGCGATACTTTTATCCTTGGTGCAACAAGGCATCTTTTACAATTGTACTTAAAACAAAAGAATTTTGAAGAAGCTCAAGCTTTAATAGAAAGCAACAGAATAAATTCATCTATTTTGGATAAAGAGAACCCATTAACTTATTATGGGTATGGGGAATATCAGCGAATTCTGGGGGAGTATTTTTCGGCTATAGGCGACATCGACAACAGTATTAACCATTTGATGGAAGGTTTAATGTGCTTTTCGAAGATCAAAGATGTCAACAAAGAGAAGGAATGTTTAAACACAATTATTCATATACATATAAAAAATAATATTCCTATGATGGGACAAATGCTTGAAAATCTCAGAAATTACTTGATGGAGGAGAATTGAATATGAAAAATGTAATCCCAAAAATCTGTTTTCAAGGTTTTCTATACACAACCCTTATAGTAACAGTAGTTGCATTGACAGGTGACACTGGGTCTATTATTCCTTATTAATAAAATTGCTCTCTTAAAATTGTACTAGATACGCTGATTACCTCGGATTAAAAGAGCAGCTATTTTATATGGAGCTTCTAGTAGCCTAGCCAGTAAACATACTTTTTACAACTTACAACAGTAGCGTCACTCTCTGGCGGATCAGGAGCATATATCCGTAGTAATGTTGGGAGCATCATTTGATGCTCTTTTTCATTTTTCGACAAAGTGATACAGTGGTATTTTCTCACATTTCTTACTGGAACGTGCATTATACTCAGGAGAGAGATAGTGTACGTGAGGTGAGCGTTATAGATTCATTGGAGCATAAAATTAATGAGCTTAGGAAGAAGCTTACAGAGATTGTTCAGATTAAAGGTGGATTTGCAGACGAAGAAGTGATACGAATCAGCCAACAACTTGATACATACATTGTACAAATGCAATCGCGTCAGGAAAAGAGAAAGAATCAATAATCCAATAACTCCGATACTCGGCTTATCGTATTGGGGTTATTTTATTTTAAATGGTATAAATAGAATCGTATAGAGGAAGGTTGATGCGTTGGCTTAAAGAAGTGTGGGAACTGCAAAGTGACTCCCTATTAAAGCCCTTATCAAGTAACGGGCACCACTGTGAGATTTGTTTTCATGTAAGATTCAACTCTTGCCATTAATCCTGCGCCCCAAGTTACAGTAGATGTGAGAGTTCCCCTTAAATAGTTGCACTTTACACAAAGACCCCGGTCTTTCCAGTCGGAAATACTGAGGTCTGAAGAGATTAACCCGAATACAATAACGAACTTCACAATGAACTCTATCTAGAACGGCGATTAGCTTTTGCTAAGAACATTGCTTTTCCTACCGGATGCTCTCCCGAGGACAATATGTCCACTTTGATCGATGGTTTTATTTTTGCTTTCTATTGCATTTATTCTCTGACAAAGGATCATCGACAACACGAATACTGGCAATTTGGTTCGTTCGATAGAGAACTTGAATGGGACCTGCGCACTTAAAACATTTCCACAGAGTAATCCAACTTCTCCCTTGTCTAACGACTACCTCTTGTACAAAGGAAGGAAACCCTTTATTTGTGCCCTTAATACGTACGAACACATATTTACCGACAAACTTTTTTAGCCTGGCTGCTGACACGGTACCACTCCCTTTAACATTAGTCCCATTTTTTTATATTCTGTTCAGTCCTTCGTTGTGTGGGTTGTAGCCCTATAATCAGCGGGATTGCTTGCGAATAAATTAACATTCATATCCATTCTGGGCTGCAGGATTAATGACATGTCGAAAAAAAGCTAAGCTAGGCGTTTTGCAGGGCTTAGTGCATATTTTGGGTGCAGCATAAAGCAGTTATTGATATTGGATGAGGACAAAATTGAAAGAGCCCTTGTCTTAACAAGGGCTCGGAAAGAATCTATTCGATCACATGTATTTTTGGGGAGTACATATTTTTGAAGATGGGTAAAACAAAGTACTGAGGGATACAACATGTTGTATTCGTGCATAACTAATTTAGCGTGGAGCTAATGTATAGGTTTCACCCAGAGCTGTAATGTTGCTGAGCGTATCTTTCCAGCCTGATTTTTCTACAAGAGTTTTAACGCCTTTTGCAATCTCCTCATAGAACTGCTCTTGTTTTTTGTTGTATTTGGGATTGTCGTGAGGATTCGGAGTTATTTTGTACGTATGTTGACCTGGGTTGAATGTAATCCCTCGGTTTTTTCCGAAAGATTCTTCGATATATTTATAGGTCTCTTTGTTGATCGTGATTGAGCCGCTTACTCCTTTAGCATCTACATTAGTGCCGGAGAAAGGAAACACGATTAAAGCAATGGCCAAAAACAGTGACAATGATACGGCAAGAAATCCTTTTTTCATGTAAACACTCCTTCTTTCGAACTGAGAGGTGGCCACCTCCTTATTTTATATATTCCATTTTGCGTGGTTAATACCTTAAATTTACTTTTTTTGTTATGTGAATGACGTGTTGGTGCGGCCCCATAAAAAATAAAGCCTCGGATTGCCCGAGGCTTGTTAGTTACTTCAGTGGCTCAGTTTTGAACTTGGAACGCATCTCATCATAACTTTTCTTCATACTCTCACTTTTGCTATCAGGCTCGAAGCCGAATCCTATTTTCCCATCCATCGTTAACACGATCATTTCTTTATCTTTCCCGTCTACAGTTCCTGACAGCAATACGATAGTGGCTTTCTCTCCATCCTTTTCATACTCCGTTGATTCAATAACTTTCGGGTTTTTGTACATATTCTTTTCAGGAATTTCTAGGCTTATCCCCATAGCGAACAGCGGCATAGCTTCTGGATGTACCTTCTCTTCAACGAACTTTTTCTTAGCCTCTTTGTCGGTGCCGTTTAGGTATGTATTGACATAATCGAGTGCTAGAGCTTCATCTTTGGATGCTTGTCCACCTCCGCAGCCTACCAATACTAATACGCAGATTAAGAATATTGCACTAATTTTCTTCAAATAAATAACCTCCTTTTTTCTACATTATATGATTAATTGCTCATATACGCACGAAAAACATCATGGAAGAAACTCTAGACGAAACTGATTCGTTTGAACGTACCTATTAGGATTGAACGAATTGATAGGAAAAAGGAGTTACGAGGTAGAAAAAAACGGCAGCCCAAAAGGTCGAGGTAGGGCTTGCAAGACCTCCAGACTCGACTTTTTGGTTTTACCGTACGTATGGATTATCCATGTTTTCATCGGCCAGTCCTTACTCTGAACCGTTATTCTCCTCGGATTTAGATACTTCAATGGCGGCGGCATCGACCGCTTGTTGGCCTTTTTCATCGATTTGAATTAACGCTTCTTCAATGGTTAGTTTATTCGCAATGACGTCCTCCACGATTTGGTTCCCGACGCTTTTGAAAGCGTTGATGATATCGTAATGAACGGAATCATAAGGATTGTGATTGGATGGGGTAGCCTTAAGCATCGTCAATGGGGTTAGGTCATGTCCCTTCACGGTAGCAATAAGTTCGGTTCGCGCCGGAAGTCCGTGGTTGATTTCCGTGGAAGTCACGGCTCCTCCTTGCATCATCCACTTCAGCAACTCCCAAGCTGCTTCCTGCCGCTCCGAAGCTGCTGAGATTCCGTAAATTTCCTCAATGCGATAGTAATCGCTGAATTCCGGCTTGCGCGGATCTACAGGAACAGTTACCATGTCCCAATTAATAGCCTTTCCGCCCTCGAAATTACGATTAATGTCAAAATTATAAGCGGCGACCTGGGATTGCAACACCATAGCGGCATTGCCTGTGTAGATGGGGTCGAGTGACATCGTACCTTCGGTTTGCTGCGTTTGCTTATAGATGCGTCCAGAGCGCAGAGCGTCAATCGTTCTACTCCATATTGCCTTCCATGCGGGTGTGTTCATCTGGATTTGTAAGGTTTCGGGATCGATGAATCGCAATCCTTCCGTTTGTCCCCAACGCATAATGAGCGAGATTCCTACATTTTCATAGTAATTGGGCTTAAATCCGTATAACGGTTCTCCATCATCGGTCTGCAAGGGAAAGCGGGTCGCCAAGTCAAAGATATCTTTCCAAGTGGATTGATTCTTCGGAAGCGGGATTTTGTATGTAGCAAACAGATCTTTATTGTAGTAAATTGCGTAGCTTGAGAAGGTAGGCGCCAAACCGTAAAGTTTGTCTCCAGATATCCTTTTTAAGGAATCGAATATGATCGGAGATATGTTCTTCCATGCGCCAGGTTCCTCCTTTATATACGGTTCAAGATTAAGCAGCTCGCCTGAGTCGCTAAGCTTCTTATAAGCGGATAAATTGTCCATATAGCGTAGATCAGCTGGTGATGACTGATTCGCCTCGGGGATAACTTGAATGCTGATAAGAGGGGATTTTTGCTCAAAGGCATGACCATATCTTTTGTAGAACTCGGTTGGTGAAGGGTACTCCACCGTGATCGTTATCGGCTTCTCGATGTTGCTTTGGCAAGCTGATAATAATAGCATCGAGAGTATAATACAGAGTATTGCAATTTTGTTCTTCCTCATGATGATACCTCCAACGAATATAAACTGGCAAAAAGGGTGGAAGAAACCCACCCTTTTTACGGTATTACCAAGAATCGCTTGCCGATGATTGCTCGCTTTCTGTTCCATCCTTGTAATATGTACGCGACAGTGCATTCAACTTGTAGGAGCCTGTTGCGCTATATTCACCTGTATACCATGCTGTTTCGTAGCCGTTGGTAGTCGTAGAATTGGTTCCTTGTTCCTTCTGGGTTGATCCCTCGTAGAAGGTGCCGAACACATTAATTTTTTTCATGTTCGAGTTGGTTGTCCGGGCATAGGCTTTACCTTTCACTTTCTTTTGGTTTCCAACGACATAGCCGATGTATGCATCCGTTTCTGCATCCGGATCCTTTTTGGCAGCAGATGCTGACATCGCACTAACGAGGAACAGGGAAGTTACAAGGCACAACACAGTAATTTCCTTTTTCATTCTTCACATCTCCTTCATTTATTGTTGCAAATCCATTCTGCAGTTCTGCGGTGCAACAATGAATCACCCCCAGCAAGACGTAGTAACGACTCACTTGTACATTCTGGATGATGTGATATATGTAAACGGAATGATCCGCATACATCGGAATTACTTTGGAATCTGCTGAGCCTCGTTCTGCAATTGTTGCAGAGCTTCTTCCAGCGACTGACCGCCATCCAGTATGTTTTTGATTGCAGCATTCGCCTTATCTACAAGTTCAAACGGTACTTCTCCTATGGGATGATAGGATTGCCGCGACGCATACATGGCAGATAGTCGTTCACGTTCCTCTTGATTCGTGCTCAATTCGTTTTGTAAGGTGGAAAAGCCATATAAAGAGCGGTAATTCCATTTCGCAACGGTGCGAGAATTAAGAAACTTCACCAGTTCCCAAGCTGCTTCTTTCTCTGTAGATTGAGCGGATACTGCATACAATCCGTCAATTAGCATTGTATCGTTGTTGTCTGACTGGTTGGGGTTAACAGGAAATGGGGCTAGTGCCCATTGAAATGTAGTTTTTTTCTGGGCGGCCAACTGCTTGTACTCTTCATACGTAACCACAGCCATTGCTTGCTTGCCAGCATGAAAGGCCTCCATATACGTATTGAGATCGGAGCTATTTATTAATTGTCCACTCTTCAATAAGGGAAGCGTAAGCTGCCAAATTTGCTTCCAGGAGTCGCTTGAGACTGTCGCTTGGGGTGGATTGCCCTGCATCATGGTTAGGCCTTGCCCGAAGCCGACTTTCAGCATGAATTCAAAGGAAGAAGAATCATTGGTTCCAAGACCGATAAGCGTGTTGCCACGCCCGTCATCCTTTGGAAATTTCCCGGACAAGCGGAGCAAGTCCTCCCAAGTCATTCCTTCTTGCGGATATTCGATATGGTACGTATCGAAAAGGTCTTTATTGTATGCGATAGCTTGTCCGTAGAAAGTAGGAGGTAACCCATATAGCTTCCCATTTCCAATCGAGCGGGCATATTCGATGACTTGCTGAATGTATTCTTCCAGCGGGAAGGAATCCCGCTTTATCCATAAGTCCAAATCTTGCAAATCGTTGCGTTCTGCCATTTCTTTTACTAGATCAGGCGGCAAATAGATAATATCGAATTTGTTCTGCTGGACCCAGTTCTCCACAGATAACTTCTTGGTCACGAGAGGAATTGTAGATACGATAGAAAGCCTTATATTAGGGTACTCTTGATTAAATAGATTGCCGTAGCGCTTTAGAAAAGCATTTTCATTCGTATACGCAATCGTAAGCTCTGCCTTTTTATCCTTAGAGAATGGAGGGGCCTCGTTTTTTTGACACCCCGTTAATATACTAGCTAAGCATAGTATTGAAGCGAGAAGCGTTGGAAAGAGTCTTCTTTTCAATAGAAACACCTCGATGTGGAAATTAGACTTCTAAAATATACCAATTAGTCTGTAAGTCATTTATACTATATATTGGTATAAATGTAAATAGGGAGTGGGGAAGTTATATTGAGGTGTTAGAAGAACATCTATATAAGTCGCAGTTGTTCGGTTGGTCGACGAGCTTTCACGGAACAACAATGATGAGTACGACTAAAGAGTATGTTTAATTAAATTTAGCCTATTGCATGTTCCAATTTAAGATTTAAGATAGAGAGAAAGATGAGAGAAAGTGAAATTCTACATAAAAGGTAAACAAGAAGCTGAAATCTACGTGTATGATTTCAACAAATGGTGCTGTTCAACAAATTGTCGTCGACCTCCAATAGCGTAAAATCTCCGGGGGATCGACGACAATTTGAAAATTGAAGATATCGTCAGTAAGAAGTAGATATTTTGAGATAGTTTATTGTATTTAGATAAATAGAAATTAGTGAAGCTGACTTGTAGGAGCAATTGCTGTTTGGTATTATTGGCGTAGTGACGTCACTTTTATGGGTTTTGAAAGTACCTATAAGGAATTGAA
>NZ_MAIS01000242.1:0-1195 GCF_001680695.1 Paenibacillus sp. KS1
TCCGAACAAGCAAAGTAAACGCTTCTATTACGACGGAAACGGCAATGTAATCAAAAGCATCGATCGGAAAGGACAAGTTCAACAACATGAATATAGCGACCGAAATCTCCTAACGGCTAATGTTGCTCCGAACGAGAGAATATCGTACAGCTATGACGCATCGGGTAAACGGATAGCGATGACAGATCAAACGGGAACAACGAGCTATTCGTACTATCCATCGGGCGAACTGGCAACCATTTCGTATCCGGATAAGACGGTGCTTTCATTCGATTACGATAAGCGAGGAATGCGCAAGGAGCAGGCTTTTGCTTCAGGTACCTACCGCTTGGCAAGTCAGACAGAGCGAGATTTCTTGCTTACTGCTCCCAGGAACATAAAAATAGTGGACGGAAGTGGAGGAGAACTGGCCCGATTCGATTATTCGTATGATAATTCCTATAATCGGATTATGGAATTGAAATCATCGCATGGATTGAATATAAGCTATTCCTATGACGGATTGAACATGGTTGGCATTCAGCAGAAGCAAGGTGAGGCACTTTTTTGGAAATATGCGTACACCTACGACAATAATCGCAATATCATCGGTATTAATGACTATGGAGCACTTTCTCAATTCACTTATGACTCATTGAACCGAATTGAGACATCGAGTGGCTATAATGAAGTATATACGTATGATCGACGGAACAATCGCAGTACCTTATTTAGCAATCGGGTACCGAACGTCAAGGGCGTCAGTTATGCCTACGATAGCCGCAATCGCTTGACCCAAGTAACGACGGAAGACGGCAAAGTCGTCAATTACCGCTATAATGGGGACAACTTGATGGTAGAACGTACTGAAGGAGGCATAACGACCCGTTACTACTATGATGATCGGGCGAAGATTGTTGCTGAAGGCAAGGTCGAAGCGAACGGTAGCGTCACGATTACGGCATCGTACATTCATGATGATTTCGGCAAGCTGCTGGCTAGTCAGGTTTCGGGACAAAGCGGTTTGCTATATTATGTATCCAACGGACACGGTGACATTACCGAAATACGCGATGCTCAAGGAAATGTGCTGAACCAATACACATATGACATTTGGGGAAACTCACTGTATCAAATGGAGCGAGTACCGAACATTTTCCGTTACTCGGGCGAATACTGGGATGAGACAACGAATCTGCAATATTTGCGCGCAAGA
>NZ_MAIS01000103.1:0-20543 GCF_001680695.1 Paenibacillus sp. KS1
AGAAGTAGAAGTAGAAGTAGAAGTAGAAGTGCATGAAAAACTGAAGGGTATATTTCATAGATGAAGAGCTAAGGGGAGAGTGCTTCATATGGGGAAAACGATTCGATATCCGTTCTCAAGCCATCATTGGCGGAAGAGTGTAGCCATTATGACAATAGCAGCCGTCGTAGCGGGAACTATTGGGTGGAACGTGTCTCCGTCTCCGGCTGTGGCAGCAACTGCCGCGGCTGGGCAGCAGGAGATGCTCCGATTGAAAGTGGGCAGTACGAGTGCGACATGGAACGGTGAGAAGTTAGCGATTGTGAAGCCATACGTTCGTCAAGGAACAACGATGGTGCCGCTAAGTATCTTCACGAATGTGTTCGAAGCGGCCTTGAAATGGGAAAAGGATAATGCAGTGATATTGGAAGGCGATGCTGTCTCCATTCGGATGAGAATCGGCCAGAAGCAGGCGATGATGAACGGCAAGCTTGTCACACTGGCAGTAGCTCCAGAAATGACTGGCGGTACAGCGATGGTGCCGCTGAAGCAGGTGGCACAAGCATTTGGTGCAACTTATTCGGTGGATAAGGATAAATCAATAATATTGCGCTGGAAACAGGCAGGAATTCTTGCAGGTGCTGCTGTAGATGTGGGTGCGAAGGCTGCGCGTGTTGGAGATTTCTATTATCAATGGAATATGGTTATCCCTAGGGGCTGGACGCATGAGGGCTTATCCCCTGAGGAGTTCGCTGTCGTTTTTACGGATCCAACAGAACATGTCTTTATCACGATAAATGCGCTTGATTGGGCATCGAAGCCGCTTGAGCATTGGTCAGATGCGTTTAAGGGGCAAGCGTCGGAACAGCAATTAATGGAGTATTTGCAGACGGAAGAGTTGGACGATGAGTCTGAAATGTATGAAGCAAGCACGGGTAAGGTCGATGGGATTGCTTATGCACAATCTGTATTTATCAATGAAGAGGATATGTACTTAGCGCGTGTGTTCAGCGCCAACGGCAAGCGATACATCGTCCGTATATTTGATGCAAATGCGCAGAGACCGAAGCAGATGCTGCAGTACGTCCCGCTTATAAATACGTTCCGTCCGAACTTTTCGGCAGGAGCTGCAACCAATATCAGCTCTGTAAAGGACGGTTACCGCAATACGAAGATGTGGGGCAAAGGGCTGACAATGGATTTGCCAGTAGATTGGGCATCGTCAGATACCTATTTCCAATCGTATGGGTCGAAAAATTGGGAACAGTCTGTCAATTACAATATTGCGACTGCTGCACCGGGTTTGACGCTCGACCAGTTTGCTAAAAATCATTTATCTTATTTGAAAAAGACCACCAAGTCTGAGTATTTGCAGGTCGATCCTGAGCAGGACGTAAAACTTGCAGATGGGAAAATGGCAAAATCCATTAAAATAAAAAGCCGAGTCGACGAGAAGAACTGGAAGGTGAGCATGCATTTGCTCGTTGTCGATCAAGGTGTGCAATATTTGATGATCTATCATTGTCCGGATAATTCAGAGGGTATTTCTCTTGGAAACCGCTTGTTTTCCTCGGTGAAGGTTGATGGAAGTGTAAAGAAAGATCTTGAAAGTCCGGAAGACTTCCCACAAGGGGAGGAATGGTACAAGGACTGGTCTGTCAGCTCGACTCGCAAAGCTCCGAATTATGGATTTACCTTGCAGGTACCGGATTGGTGGACGAGCGGGTTCTATGCTTGGGGAGAAGAGAACTATGATGTTGAATTGGACGAAGGCATGATTGCTTATTATTCACGGCCGGATAGTGATTTCTCCGTGTATGTCGATCAAGTGCGAACAGTAGAAGAGGCGCTTGCAAGATGGGAAGATTACTATAAAGGGGAAGGCGACACTAGGGTTGAGATCGTGAAGCAAGAGAAGACGACGGTTCAAGGCAATAAAGCTTATGCGGTCGAGATGAAAGTATTCAGCGAGGCCGGTCAATTGAGCTTCACCGTGAATTTGCTGTTAATTGCGCGTGAAGGCAAAGTATTCTCACTCGTGTATTCAATGGAGGATACGGCGCGAACACCAGAACTGCTTGACTCTTTCAAGCGTACGATGGAATCCTTTCAATTTACGGAGCAAGTGACGAATAAGAAATCATGAAATCATGATGCAGACAGCATCCTGGCCAAGCTATGGCGGGATGCTTTTCTTTTTCTTACGTGTGCAGGCTGGTTGTCTAGTTGTAGGTGGAAATGTCCTTACGCGACTCTGCTTCGAGCAAGCTTACGTGCAGGTATCGGCATAGTGAGGAGGAAGTTCTAGCCTATGCTGGAGTTTCGGCGTAAAGATCGCTATACTAATTGAAGCATATTTAAATAAGTAGATAGAGATGACCGCATCATGCGGCAATGGATAAATTAGCTTGGAGGATGAGCATGTCGACAATGAAGCAAGGGATACAGCGTGGAGATATTGAGCTGCTGGCGCCGGCTGGCGATTGGGATTGCATGCGTGCCGCAGTGGCAAATGGCGCGGATGCGATCTTTTTCGGAGTAGAGAAGTTCAATGCACGTGCGCGTGCGAACAATTTCCGGATGGATGATTTGCCGGACATTATGGCGTTTTTGCATAGTTATGGGGTTAAAGGATTTCTGACGTTTAATATATTGGTGTTTGAAAATGAGCTTGAGGATGCAAAGGGGCTTATCGAGGCTTGTATTGATGCGGGTGTAGACGCGGTTATCGTACAGGACTTGGGCTTGGTGAAAATGATTCGCGAAATTTCGCCTGACTTCCCGATCCATGGATCAACGCAAATGACGATTACGTCACCTGAAGCGGCAGAATTTACGAAGCCGTATGGGATGGAGCGTGTCGTGCTTGGCCGCGAGAACAACCTGAAGCAAATTCAAAAGATTGGTGAGAAGGCCAACGTACCGATGGAAGTGTTTGTGCATGGAGCGCTGTGCGTGTCCTACTCTGGACAATGCTTAACGTCCGAAATGTGGGGCGGCCGCTCGGCGAACCGAGGGGAATGCGCGCAGGCTTGCCGTTTGCCGTATGACATGATGGTTGACGGGGAGCATCAGCCGATGGGTGATGTGACATATTTGCTGTCGCCGAAGGATTTGGCGGCGATTGATATTGTGCCGGAGTTGATTGAAGCGGGTGTCACGTCCTTCAAAATTGAAGGCCGCATGAAGCAGCCGGAATATGTGGCGAACGTGGTGAGCAAGTACCGCAAAGCGATTGATGACTATTTCGATGGCAATTGGGCAGGCCCTTCTAAGGAAGAAGTTCGGGAGCTTCAGCAAAGCTTTTCTCGCGGCTTCACGCACGGCTTCTTGAAAGGGACGAACAACAAGCAGCTTGTGGACGGAACGTTCCCGAAGAGCCGCGGTGTATATGTGGGTACGGTGCAGCAGGTCCTGCGTGACGGTGTCGTATGTAAACTGGAAGCGCCTCTGAAGCGCGGCGACGGCATTGGCTTCGATGCTGGTGATCCGACGAAGAAGGAAGAGGGCGGACGCATCTACGATTTGCGTCGTCAAGGCGTGAAGCTAGAAGGCGAAGCGGAGGAAGGCTGGATCGTGGACATCGTTCCAGGACGCAATGACGTGGACTTGCGCCGTGTTCATGTTGGGGATCGCATTTGGAAGACGAGCGACCAGGCGCTCGATAAGCGCATGCGTGCTACGTTTGAGACGGACAAGCCATACCGTGTCTTCCCTGTGCATGTGCGCGTAGAAGGTCGTGCTGGTGAACCATTGCGTACATGGTGGACGGATGTGCAGAAGGGGACAGTCGTTCAAGTGGATTCGGAGCTTCCGCTTGAGGTTGCACAAAAACGACCGATGGACGAAGCGCTCCTTCATGAGCAATTAGGTCGTTTGGGTGGTACAGTGTATCAGCTAGAGGCATTGGAAGCGGCGCTGGAAGGTGACGTCATCGTTCCGATGCGCGAATTGAATGCGATTCGCCGCCGTGCTGTAGAGGAGCTTGCAGGCGAGCGTCCTAAACCGCCGGTATACGTGAAGCATGATATCGCAGCTATGGGTGATGCTGTTAAGGAGCAGACGCCAGTACCGTTTGGTGGGGCTCAGTTGACAGCGATGTGCCGTAACTTGGAACAGGTGCAGGCTGCCGTGAAGACAGATGTATCGTTGATTTACGCTGACTTTGAATTCATTAAGCAGTTCCCTGCTGCCATTGAAGCATGCCGCGCAGCAGGCAAGCCGATTGCACTGGTAACGCCGCGCATCCATATGCCGAACGAGAACGGATACCATCGCAACATCTTGAAACTGAAGCCGGATGCAGTGCTCGTCCGCAACACGGGTGCACTGAATTACTACCAGTTGGAGAAGGCGGAATGGGAGAGCAAGAGGGCGTCATCAGGGATGCCTAGCCAAGAGGTTATGGAGCAGGCCACAAATGACCCGCAGCTAGCCATTTGCCCAGGCAAGCTGGTAGGAGAGCCGTTCCCGCAGCTGATCGGGGACTTCTCCTTGAACGTGGCGAACCATAAGACGGTACAGCTGTTCAAGGAAGCAGGATTGGATCGCATTACACCATCATATGACTTGAACATTCAGCAAATGGTCGATATGCTGCGTCATGCAGATACATCGATGCTGGAGATCGTCATCCATCAGCATTTGCCGATGTTCCATACCGAGCACTGCGTGTACTGCACATTCCTAAGCGAAGGAACAGACTACACGAACTGCGGTCGTCCGTGCGAGGAGCACCGTGTATCGCTGCGTGACCGCATCGGCATGTCCCACCCTGTTCGGGTAGACGAGGGCTGCCGTAATACCGTGTACAACGCGATTGAGCAGTCGGGTGCAGAGTATTTGGTTAACTTCCTGGAGCTTGGCGTTGGCACATACCGTGTCGAGTTCTTGGAGGAGACGCCAGAGCAGGTGCAAGAAGTTATCGACCTTTACGGTCGTGCGCTTCGTGGCGAAATCAGCGGCACGGAAGTATGGCGCAAGCTGAAGGCAACGAACCAGCTTGGCGTAACGCGTGGACAGTTGGTGAAGTAAGTAGTAGTTATTAACTTAATAACGTAAAGTTACAATAATCGACTCGACCCAGATGGAATGTGTAGTGAACTGCATGGAAATCTGGGTTCGGGTCTTTTTGTTAGGGAAGCGTCTATTTCGAGTTCATATCTTTTACTGATAATGGTTAGTTTTATGAAAATAATATCTAATGGCGTATACCTTGGTGAGTATATTTATGGGCAGCTTTTCATGTATACTAAAGTTAGCATCAGGTATGAACGGATGAAGATGGATGATCGTTAGAGATTGGAGAGACTTGAGATGAAGATTAGAAAGGCAATTATTCCAGCCGCGGGGCTGGGTACGCGCTTTTTGCCTGCAACAAAAGCAATGCCAAAGGAAATGCTGCCGATTGTCGATAAGCCGACGATTCAGTACATTGTAGAAGAGGCAGTAGACTCCGGCATCGAAGACATCATTATTGTTACAGGTAGGGGAAAGCGGGCTATCGAGGATCATTTTGATAATTACTTTGAACTCGAGCATAACCTGTTGGAGAAAGATAAGCTAGCGCTGTTAGAGGAAGTACGGAAATCCTCCGAGATGGCTAACATTCATTATATCCGGCAAAGAGAGCCACGGGGGTTAGGACATGCGATATGGTGCGCTCGCAAATTTATCGGAAATGAACCGTTTGCTGTACTGCTCGGAGACGATATCGTACAAGCCGAGGTGCCTTGCTTGAAACAAATGATCGACGTATATGATCGTTACGAGTCCTCGATTGTCGGCGTACAGCCAGTCCCTTGGGAGCATGTGTCACGTTACGGACTCGTAGCAGGCCCTTCTGTAGAAGAGCGACTCATTCGTGCAGAACAGCTAGTAGAGAAGCCAGACAAAGAGTCAGCGCCATCGAATTGGGCCATCATGGGACGCTATATACTGACACCGCGTATATTTGAATTGCTTGAACAGCAAGAAGCTGGTGTTAATGGAGAGATACAGCTTACTGATGCGATTGCACAGCTAAGCACTGAACAGAACGTGTTAGCATATCATTTCGACGGTCAACGGCATGACGTAGGTGAGAAGCTTGGCTTTATTGAGACGACACTGCATTACGCACTGCAGCGCCCAGAGCTGCGGGGAGATTTGCTTGAATATATAAAGCGTATGATAGTTGAGTATGAAAAATAAAGGTAATAGAAAAAGGAACGTTCCGATATCAGAACGTTCCTTTTTGTTGTATCCATTCGTTTATTCAGCTTTAAATCTCATTTCCACGATTTGATCAATCTGCTCTTTTTGGTCTGAACCTAGTGCAACAAGCTTATCATACCAATTTTGATCTACTTGCCCCTGTTGGATCGTTGCGGCTACGTACCAGCGTGCGAGCTCACGGTTGTTCCCAGGGTTGTCCTCAGGGTTGTTCGAGTCAGTTAAGTTCTCTTGCAGGTATGGCTTCATCGCTTCAGCCGCCTTAGCAGGATCCCCCTTCATTACATATGCGCGTCCAGCATTCATAGCCATAGGAGAAGTAATGTAAAATGGATTACCTTGAAGTTGTCCTTTCGGCAATGTCTTCAAGTGCTCCACGCCTGCCTTGACATGCTCGAAAGCGGCAATGACTTCATCCAAATAACCGTCTTTTTTATCTGGTGCTGTTGTTATAGATTTATACCCTTCACGTAAAGCTTTGTCCATATATTCTTCATACCATTTCATATCCCAAGGGAAGTTGGAGGCATTCTGAGAATAAACTGCATAGACCTGCTCATCCAGCCCCTTTATGTTATAAAGCTTGATTAGCTGTAGTAGCAGCGACTTATTATGAGGGTTATCCCCAAGTGCATTTTTTAATACTTTTTCCGCTTCTGTAAAGAACTGTTCGTCTTTTTGTTGTTCATATACTGACATGTATAGCTTTGCTTCGAAAGCTGCGTAATCCGGATGCGCAGAGCGAATGCTCTTAGCTTTCCTTAGTTGCTCCATCGTTTTATTAAAGTCTTGAGTTGTAAGAACAGTTTCCTTTGCACTTGCAAACGAGCTTGATGCTTGAACAAAGAGAATGGAAGTGATGAGAAGGCCGATACCAACGATGCCAAGTATACTTGGCATCAAAATACGGAATGTTTTAGGTTCTAGCTTTCCAATCGGTTTCGACTCAATAGAAGCTGTCATCCCTCCAAGGCATAAGAATACAAGGATACCAATATACACAAAGCTCATATTAAAGTCCATCACACTGTGGATCAAAATACTTGTTGCCAAAATGAAGTATAAAAAGTGACTGTCCCGTTGCTCCTCATTAGCTTTTGTAAATGAACGAATATAGTTCCAATAAATATAGATGAGGAATGCCATCAGAATAAGCATGCCTAGGAATCCAGTTTCAACGAAATATTGCATGTAAAAGCTATGTGCTTGTTGAATGTCATATGGATTGTTTTCATATTTTGCATAAAGTGCTGCCCAAGCACCGCCACCAGCACCAAATAATGGGTAATCGGCAACAAGTTTCATTGAGTCTTTATAGAACGTGATACGTTCGAGAACACTATGTTGTTGGAAGTTAATAGTTTCCAAACGTGTTGCGATATTTTCAGGAAGCATATTTTTAGCACTAGTACCAATCAAAAGGAAGAGTAGTAAAGCCACTATAACTGTTCCTCCGAGCGGAATTAGTGCATTTGCCCATTTCTTTAATGATAGAGTCTCCAATTTTTGCTCTAACCATGGTGAAATAAATCGTTGTAATCCAAAGCTTATTATTGTACAAATAACCGATGCGCCAAGCAGGTACAACCAGCCTTTCATTGATAAAGAGTATGAGATGCTATTTTGCAACTCATTACCGATATCAGAAACCTTGTTTAGAATAACGAACGTTGCTGCTGAACTGATGGCCAGGTGAACCAGCCACATAATTTGGCGAGCAGGTTTTAAGAATAATAAAACAATGACAAACACGACTGGAAGCAGAACGAGCCCGCCACGGGATAACGTGAGCAATATAGATAAAATAATTGGAACCAACATAAATCCATGGATGACCTGCCACACTACTTTGCGAGTCGTAGTTAAATAGAATACTGCAATGAATAAGAAGGCCATTAAATACGCCGCATAAGTGTTGGCGTACTGGAATACGGAAGTTAGACGGAGTCCATCCACAGTCTCCATGACCGCGTGGTGAAATACCCCCTCAGAATTGACAGGCAAGAACCATCCAAACAATATACCTATCCATTTTGTGGTGTGAAACCAATGAAACAAGCCAAATAATACTATTACATAGGCTGAGCCAATGATTATTTTCTTGATGAGCCCGTTCATTAATTTGTTTTGAATGATTAGAACAGAAAGAGCAAAGATCACAGCATAGACAAACTGTATTAACACCATATTTTCTGCTAAATACTTGGAAGCACTCATAGTTAATGAAATAAGGTAGCATAAAGGTGTTAAAAAGGAGCCGAGCATTAATAACGTTTTATTATCAATATATAGCTTTGACTTAACAACGTACCACGTACCAATTAAAGCTAGTACTGAAGTCAGTAACACCGAATAGTATATTTTCGAGTCAAAATCAGACATCTGTCCATTGAATAATGCAACTTGGAACGGAGCCCAAATGAGTATCAGTGCAAGCAATCCAAATAGGCTCCATTCGCTTGCTGATATATTGTTACCACTAGGTTTAGTTTTTGTGTAACCGTAAGATGACAACTTGAATTCAACTCCTTATACTTTAGAACTTATGAATTGTTGTATTCTATCTTTGAACTTGTCTTTAGAAAAGCTCTCAGCATGGTGCCTAATTGCAGCTGTGTCAAAGCTTGCTGTAGATATTTTCTCTAATGCATCAATAACTGAATCTACAGACTGCTCAGCAAAGAAGTAACCAGTTTCCCCAGAAATAACAGTCTCCAGAGCGCCTCCTTTGCCATAAGCCAGCACAGGTCTACCACTTGCTTGCGCCTCTAAAGGTGTGATCCCGAAATCCTCTTCGCCTCCCAAGATGAATGCCTTACATTTGGAGTAATATTTGGCAATAACTTGATCAGGCTGGTATCCCATGAATTCCACATTGGATTTAGCGAGACTCTCAAGCCTTTTTCGATCGTATCCATCACCAATAATGATAAGCGGCCATCCTAGCTTGTTAAAGGCCTCGATGACCAAATCAATACGCTTATATGGAATTAATCGGGACACAATTAAGTAATAATCTTCAGTGACATCACTTAGATAGAATTGTTCTGAACTGACAGGTGGATGAATCACTTCTGATTTCTTCCCGTAATACTTTTTTATCCGATTGGCGACATTATGCGAATTAGCAATATAGTGATCCACACGTTGTGCAGATACATAATCCCATTGTCTAATTTTGTGCAGTACTTTAGGTAAGTACCATTTAAATAATGGGTTATTAAGCTCTTCCATGTATTGATGATATAAGTCCCATACATACCGCATCGGAGTATGACAATAACAGATATGTACTTGATTCGGGTTTGTAATAACGCCTTTTGCAAATGCACTAGATGTCGAAAGTATGACATCATAACCCCTTAAATCAAACTGTTCAACAGCTAGAGGGAATAAGGAAAGCATTTTTTTATACTGTGTTTTTGCAAAGGGTATCTTTTGAATAAAGGAATTATGGATTTGAGCCCTTTGAAAAGCGTCCGGCATCTTACTCAAATCAGATATCAATGTATAGACAGGAGCATCTGGATAAAGTTCCATGAACGCTTCCAATACTCTCTCAGCTCCACCGTGCTGATTAATGTAATCGTGGACAATTGCGATTTTCATATCAATCTCCTTCTACATTATCCTAACGTTCGTTACAATAAGTTGCGATATACCTTAGCTGTCATCTCTGCTGTGTGTTCCCAAGTAAATAAGGAGGCACGACGTAGTGAATAATCGCTCCAAGTACGTCGAGTCGAGGCATTATCCATCACCATATGAATATTTTCAGCCCATTCCTCTGGTTGATTCGGATCGCACAACAATCCTTGTTCACCTATTACTTCAGGTATGGAGGAAGTATTTGAACCAATGACAGGGATGCCACATCTCATAGCTTCTATTAATGGCAAACCAAAGCCCTCGTACCAGGAAGGCATCGTTAGTAATTTTGCCCCGTTGTAAATGGCGGGAAGATCAACATCGTCAATATATCCAGTAAAGATGATATGTTCTTGAAGTTGATGTTCCTGAACGTATTGGAATAGGGATGACGTCTTCCAACCGCGTGCTCCGACAACAACTAGCTTGTAGTTTATCTCATAATGATTGATCAGGTAATGATAAGCCTTAACAAGTGTCAGTAAATTCTTCCTTGCCTCAATGGTACCTACAAACAATATATACTCTTCGGGTAGCTGATATTTGTTATATATGTGCTGGTAGGCACTTTCCGTCATTGGAGCGAACTGTTTTTCAGCGGCTAATGGTGTGACAGTAATTTTATCCGGATGAATGGATAAAATTTGTGTGATATCAATTTTCGTAGCCTCTGAGATTGTAATTATATGATCTGCATTTTGGGCGCAATAAGGAACCCATTTCATATGATGATTATATATTTTCTTGCTGGTTGTCTGTGGGTATTTCATAAAAGCAAGGTCGTGTATACTCACGACCTGTTTTCCGCGCTGAATCGGCATGTATGTAAAGTTCGTCCCATGAAACACATCGTACTTTACTTTATGGGTGAAATCAAATGGCAGCCGATAAAGTAAATTTGGCTTCAGTAACTTGCGAATTGCTTTATAAGGATAACGGTTATTGACGACTTGGTTTTCTGATATTCCCGATGGCAATTCGTTGAGCTGGAGATTCTTTGCTATCCGGTTAAACCCTAATGTTATTTCTAAGTCTTGATGTGCTGCCAAATAATAATATAAATTCAATGTATAGCGTCCTATGCCCGATAAATTACCAAGCAGTGGCTGCCCATCTAAACAAACTCTCATTTAGTAAGCTCCTTCGCCTTTAAGGACTACTGGTATCGTCTTAAGCAAGATTTTTAAGTCGAGAGCAATACTCCAATTTTCGATGTAATAAATGTCCAGATTCACCCATTGCTGAAATGATAGATCGCTTCGTCCACTTACTTGCCACAATCCTGTAATGCCCGGCAGAACTTCGAGACGGCGCCACTCCCAATCTCCGTACTGGGCAACCTCGATATCTAGCGGTGGTCGGGGTCCGATAAGACTCATATTGCCTAGCAGCACATTGAAAAGTTGGGGGAGTTCATCAATTGAATATTTCCTGATAAATCGCCCTACTTTGGTAATACGAGGATCATTTTTCATTTTGAAGGCTATTCCATCAACTTCATTTGCTTTTGCTAATGTATCTATCATTTTGTCGGCGTCATTAACCATAGAACGGAATTTAAACATATTAAACACTTTTCCGTTTTTTCCAACTCTCTGTTGCTTGTAGATCACAGAGCCTTTCGACTCTACTTTTATACAGAGTGCTGTAAGGAGTAATATTGGCGATAAAATGATTAGAGCCATACTTGATAAAAGGACATCGGACATTCTTTTAATGATATAACCTATACCGCGCATAGGAGTTCTCACTAATGATACAGTAGGCAGCGAATTGATTTGTCCGACTTGAACAGTCCCTAGTACGAGATTGAACATATCCGGAATGATTTTAATTTCAATCGGTGATTTT
This sequence comes from Paenibacillus sp. KS1, assembly GCF_001680695.1. Lineage (NCBI taxonomy): Bacteria > Bacillati > Bacillota > Bacilli > Caryophanales > Paenibacillaceae > Paenibacillus > Paenibacillus sp. KS1. The sequence continues at coordinate 11,692 of NZ_MAIS01000103.1, forward strand.
CGGAAATCCGAAATAATGCGATGAACGAGTTCTCTTTCCGATGGTATCGTTATAATCAATTCGTCAATTAATATGTTTTGTTCGATAATGGTTCTGAGCTCGGATATTTTCCCCAAACCAGGTACATCGGATATCATTTCAGACATTTCATCATCTACATATCCAGCGACATTATAGCCTAACCAATTGTGAGTTTGAAATTCTTTAATGAGTGAACATCCTACTTTACCGGCTCCTACTATGATGACTGATTTCGACAGTATGTTCTTTGCGTTCAATAACAAGTACATTCTTCGTTTTATAAAGCGGAGTATCGATATCGCTAAAATAGACGATAACCAGTACGAAACAATGACAATACGTGATAAATCCACAATTTTAAACAGAAAGCTCAATCCCACTGTTAATAAAAACGCAAAGGACAGAGCTTTGCCTGTTTTAAAAATTTCGTCCACTAAGCCCGAAGATGCGATAAAGGAATTAGTTCGATATTTTAATACCAGAACTCCATAAATGAGAATAAATATGATGTAAAAATATAAGTAACTCGAGAATCGAGGATTCGTCAATTCAAACAATTCAAAAGAAACATTAAACTCGATATGGATACGCCACGCATAAAGTACAAAGTAAATAAGGGAGAGAAGTACGCCCTCTAATGCCAAAAATAAGAAGGACAGCGTGCTAACAATCATTTTCTTATTTTGAATATTCCTGTTCAGTTCTACTGGGGGCAGAAACGGATTCTTATTTGTCTCATTTTTTGCATACATATACTCCACTACATATCCTCCGCACCATTTTAAATACTCCTAAATTATGTACAACACCATTATATAGTTGTAGATATTTGTAGTTTTACTTGCTACGATATAAAATACATAACTATAGTAGTTTATATGTCGATTATACCTCTTTTTGTAGAAATTAGGTATGATGTGACGAATCTTTCATTGAAATAAAATTTCCAGCTAAAGTATAATTAAGACTTGGGGTGGAGGGACAATAATTGGAGGTAATATAATGACGGTTACTGCAGTAATCATGGCAGGTGGGAAAGGAGAACGTTTCTGGCCGAAAAGTCGGACGAATTTGCCGAAGCAGTTTTTAAATATTTCAGGCAATAAGTCAATGATTCAACAGTGTGTCAGTCGTCTCCAAAAATTCATACCGATCGAGCAAGTATTCGTAGTAACGAATGAACTATACGCTGAACTAATAAAGGCACAAATACCAACAATACCTTACGAAAACATTATTATTGAACCGGTAGGACGAAATACAGCTCCTTGTATTGGGCTAGCGTCTATTATTATAGAAGAGAGATTCCCAAATAGCACGATGGTCGTTCTTCCTTCTGATCATATTATCAAGAATGAAGAAGAATTCCTTCATATTCTCCGAACAGCCGTAGAAGTGAGTCAAGAAGGGAAAAATCTAGTTACATTAGGAATCCAGCCTACATATCCGGAAACGGGATACGGTTATATCGAAAGTACAAATGATATTGTTATGGTAAATGAACTCCATGTCCATAAAGTTGATAAATTTGTAGAGAAACCAGATCTTGAGAAGGCAACCTCATATTTAGAAGCTGGAAATTATTATTGGAACAGTGGGATATTTATCTGGAAAACATGTGTTATTAGAGGGTATATCCAGGAGCACATGCCTCAAGTACATGATATTTTAGAAACGATGAAAAGCTCCTTTATAAATAATAACCGTAATGAAGTTATTATAGCTGAGTTTCCAAAAATGCCAGATCAATCGATTGACTACGGTATTATGGAGAAAGTAAAAGATATCTATGTGATTCCATGTGTTTTTGGCTGGGATGACGTAGGCAGCTGGACGGCACTTGAACGCATCAATGATACGGATGAAAATGGAAATGTTGTACGAGGCAACTCATTAAGTATAGATACAAAGAGATGCATTATTGAAAGCAATGGAAAGCTGATTGCTACACTTGGCGTAGAAGATTTGATTATTGTTGAGACTGACGACGTTACTCTAATTTGTAACAAAGATAAAGCTCAAGAAATCAAATCTCTAATTAAAGAGATTAGAGTACAGAAAATGGAGCATTATCTTTAATTAAGTGAAAAGGGAGTTAATGAAAATGGAAAAACGTGCACTTATTACGGGGATTACAGGGCAAGATGGATCTTACCTAGCAGAGCTTCTGTTAGAAAAAGGTTATAAAGTATTTGGATTGAGAAGAAGAACGAGCGTTCCAATCATGGAGAATATTGAACATATTAAGGATGAAATCGAATTTGTAGACGGAGATCTGCTTGATTTAAGTTCTCTCATACAAGCTGTGAAAATTGCAAATCCAGATGAAGTTTATAATTTGGCTGCCCAATCGTTCGTAGGTACTTCATGGACACAACCTGGGTTGACGGCTCAAGTTACCGCACTAGGTGTGACAAACATGTTAGAAGCGGTACGTCTGGTTAAGCCGGAAGCACGCTTCTATCAAGCATCTAGCAGCGAAATGTTTGGTAAAGTTGTGGAAACCCCGCAGAAAGAAACAACACCTTTCTATCCACGTAGCCCTTACGGTGTAGCCAAGGTATATGGACATTGGATCACGGTTAATTATCGTGAAAGCTTTAACATGTTCGCTTGTTCAGGCATCTTATTTAACCATGAATCCCCACGTCGTGGTGTTGAGTTTGTAACGCGTAAAGTAACGGATGCTGTGGCTCGTATTAAGCTCGGGTTGCAGTCTGAACTTCGCATGGGTAACTTAGATGCTAAGCGAGATTGGGGCTTTGCAGGGGATTATGTTAAAGCCATGTGGTTAATGCTTCAGCAAGATACTCCAGATGATTACGTTATTTCCACTGGAGAAACACATACGGTACAGGAATTAGTTGAGATAGCATTTGGGCACGTAGGTCTTAACTGGAAGGATTATGTGGTAATTGATCCTAAGTTCGTTCGTCCTGCCGAAGTTGATCTTCTATTAGGGGATTGCACCAAAGCTAAAACACAACTTGGTTGGGAACTAGAAGTAGGATTTGAGCAATTGGTGAAAATGATGGTTGATAGCGACATGGAAAAATACAAGGTGTAGGAATGGAGCTAGCAATGAGGAAGGCTTTAATTACTGGGGGGACAGGTTTTGTTGCAAAGCACCTGTCGGAGAATCTTATAAACAAAGGATATCAAGTAATCGGGACAACAAGAACATGTTGTCCTGACTTGTATTTTATGGATAATTATGAACTTCGGACAATTAATTATGGGGACGTTAATGATTGGATTAATTTGTTCAATGAAACAGTACCAGATGAAATTTATCATCTTGCTGGGCAAAGTTCGGTAAGATTGTCGTGGGATAATAAAGTCGATACATTTAACGCCAATTTGATTAATACAATTAACATGCTGGAAGCAATCAAAGAAAGTGAGATTAGACATAAAGCTAGAATACTAATAACTGGTTCGTCAGAAGAATATGGACATGTAAATGAAGGAGAGGCCATATCAGAGTCAACGATACTTCAGCCATTAAACCCTTATGGCGTTTCAAAAGCTGCTTTATGCATGCTCATGAAACAGTACGTTAAAACCTATGGGCTTCACATTAGATATGCTCGACCATTTAACCATATAGGTCCTGGACAAGGATTGGGGTTTGTTACAAGTGACTTTGCCAAACAAATTGTAGATATTGAAAAAGAAAAACAGCCCCCTTATATAAAAGTAGGGAATTTGGAATCAAAAAGAGATTTTACGGATGTTAGGGATATCGTAGAAGCATATCATATATTAGTACAGTGCGGAATAGATGGTGAGGTATACAATGTTTGTACTGGCAGGGCAATGTCTATGCAATATCTACTAGACTTTTTTGTTCAGCACTGTAAACATCCTGAGCCGATAAAAGTAATCAGAGATGAGTTGAAAATGAGACCCTCAGACTACCCGATCTACTATGGTGATAACGGGAAGATAAATGAGCTTGGCTGGCACCCTAAAATTGGGCTCGAACAGTCTCTATCAGATATTCTGGATTATTGGCGCTCTCGAGCGTGATGTGTTTTAGGAGGATTTATATTGAAAAAAATAAAAGAGATTATGGCATATAGACAAATGCTCGAGAGTTTGGTTCTCACAGATTTAAGAACTAGATATAAAGGCTCATTTTTTGGGTTCTTGTGGACATTGCTCAATCCGTTATTAATGCTGATGATATACTCATTAGTATTTAAATATGTTATGCGTGTCCAATTGGAGAATTATACTACGTATTTATTTATTGGACTGATAGTATGGACTCTTCTTAGCCAGTCCATACTATCTGGCGCTGGAGCGATTATAAGAAATTCAGGTTTAGTGAAAAAAATTTATTTCCCACGGGAAATATTACCCTTATCTGTGGTGCTGGGCGGTGCAGTCAACTTCTTATTTAGTTTATTAATACTGATACCGATGCTGATAATTAACAACATTTCTTTGGGGATAAGTATATTACTATTTCCGGGGATATTGTTGATTTACTTGTTATTTGTTTTATCGATTACGATGATTGTTTCGAGCATCAACGTGTATTTCAGAGACATGGAGCATATATCCAATATTTTAGTGATGGCCTGGTTTTATATTACCCCTATTGTCTATACAACAGATATGATACCAGATAGTTTACAGTCTGTATTTAATTTAAATCCGATGAAGGTTGTCATTAGTTCGTTTCATGATATGTTCTTCTTTAATAAATTGCCCAATACAGGTGATTTGATATATCTAATATGTGTCACAATATTACTACTTATTATAAGCAGCTTTCTCTTTAAAAAATTAAGCAGGAAGTTTGCAGAGGAAATTTAATAAATAGGGAGTAAAAAAATGAATGCCATAACGGTGAATAATGTAAGTAAAGTGTTTAAATTAAGTAATGGTAAACCCAAGACATTTAAAGAAAGAATGATTCTCAGAAATAAATCAAACATTACAATATTTAAAGCCTTAGACAAAGTTACGTTGACAGTGAAAAAAGGAGAAACAATTGGTTTATTAGGGAGAAATGGATCCGGAAAGAGCACTCTTCTTAAACTTATGACAGGGATATTGTACCCCGATAGCGGTGCGATTTCAATGGAAGGTAAGGTTTCTTCTTTGCTTGAACTTGGGGCTGGTTTCCATCCTGATTTTACTGGAAGAGAAAATATTTTTATGAATGCTGCTATCTTAGGACTGTCAAAAAAAGATATCAAGTCAAAATTGGAGAAAATAATATCATTTTCTGAATTGCAAGAATATATTGATAATCCTGTTCGCAGTTATAGTTCTGGTATGTACATGAGGCTTGCCTTTTCTGTAGCGATTATGGTGGAACCTGACATCCTTCTTATAGATGAAGTATTAGCTGTTGGTGATGCAGCGTTTCAACAAAAGTGTATTGAACAACTAGTTCAAATGAAAAATAAAGGAACTACTATTGTAATTGTGTCTCATGATCTTGGGGTTATGGAAAAATTATGTGATCGTTTAATATGGATCCATAAGGGTGTTGTCAAGAGTGAAGGACATCCGAAGAAGACAATAGATCAGTACATTACATTTTTGGCTGAACAAGAGAATGAAAGATTACTCAATGAAGTCAATGGAGATAATTTATCAAAAGTTGCTGAAGATAGTCAAGTAGTAGAGAATTCCCCTAATGAAGAGCAAGTTGATAATGAAAATCGATGGGGTAATAAAAAAATTGAGATTACTGAAGTGATAATAAATGATGTAAATAGCAACTTGAAATATAGTTTTATGACTGGCGATTTGATGTCGATAACTATTAAATTTAAGGCTAATAAAGATGTTGATAAACCAATTTTTGGACTTGGTTTTGTGAATTCTTTTAACGTTGACTGTTACGGTACAAATACATTTATAGATAGATTTGAAATAGCTAAGATTCAAAAAGGAAATTTCGGAGAAATTAAGTTTGTTATTAATTCCTTGAATTTACTAGCAGGTACGTATTACTTAAAGATAGCAGTACATGATGAAAATGGTGAACAATTTGATTATCACGATAAAATGTACTCATTCCAAATTACAAGTCTGATTCCTGATGTGGGTATTGCAAGACTGCCTCATGAATGGGTATTTAAAATTAAGTAAGGGGTGAATTACATGATGAAGAAAATTACTCCCGCAGAAATAATGAAGCAAATAAGAGAAGGGGTTCGCCGTACTTCTGATCCAATAAATATAGACGCTGTCCATGAAAAAGTCAGTGATGAAAACATTCAGAATATACTTCACTCGATGAATGAAGAAGTAAAACGTTTAAATCATAAGATCACCCCTCACATGCCAGTAGCCTTTATGGAGCCACGATTAACATCAAGATATAAATTGTTAGGTAAAATTATCGTACCGATTAGAAAGTTAGGAACAAGATTATTTACTAAGTGGTACGCGGATACATTTTCAAATGAGCAGAAGCATTTAAATCATGAGATTTGGCATGGAATAAATCAGATCAATGCGGTGATAAATTTTCAGTCTTCATTGAATCAGAAACTGAGTGAGAATGTAGAAGCTTTGAAAAATGAAGTAGAAGTTTTAATAAATGAAAATGAAACATTAAAAACAAGGCTTCTCGAACAAAGTGAGGAAAATAATAAACTTAAAATTGGAATAAATGCTTTGAACATAAAGACTGCCGAATTAACTGAGTTATGGAACGAGAAGATGATGTTAGATTTAAATTACTATAAGTTTGCGCAAAGATTTAGTGCGGATCCAAAAGAAATAAAAAGAATATATCAAAAATATGTCCGCTACTATTCTGGCAAATCAAATGTTTTAGATATTGGTTGTAGTCGAGGGTACTTTTTGGAGCTATTGAGCCAAGAGGGTATCAATGCTTATGGTATTGATACAGATCTTGAGTCTGTTGAAATATGTAAGACTAAGAACCTCACGGCATATCATACTGACGCAATTACCCATCTTAATAATATTCCGGCTGATAGCATAGATGGGATTTTTATGGGGCATGTCATTGAACATTTGAATCATAATGAGAAAATTAAGTTTTTAAAGCTTTGTCATACTAAATTGGCGAAAAACGGTGTAATGGTAATTGAAACGCCAAATACAACCTCATCGTTTGTAATGCATAACTTATATTATTTGGATCCAACACATCAACAACCACTTCTCCCAGAAGCATTGAAATTTATTAGCGAAATGGTTGGATTTACTGTTGAAAATGCATACTTAAGTGAAGAAATACCAGAAAGCAGTGTGGGGAATGATTATTATAATTTCTCACTAATTATAAAAAAATAGGTGATTATGTGAAAATTGCAGTTGTGACTCCGTGGTTTTCAGAGAATGTATCTGGGGGAGCAGAAAAGTTTGCAGGTGGCATTGCTACCTGCCTAAAAAACGCAGGGCTTGATGTGGAGATTTTAACTACATGTGGTAGAGATTCATTTTGGGATTGGGGAACAGATTACTACCCAGAAGGCGTTCAAGAGATAGATAATTTATCTATTAGAAGGTTCCCGTTACGAAAAAGAAATAAGAAATTGTATGAAGAACTATTAGGAAAATTGTTATCTGGTCAAGAACTAACTTACTTGGAAGAAATGCAACTGTTAAATGAAACTGTAAACAGCGATAAAATGTATGATTTTATTCAACAATATGGTTCTGATTACTTGTTTTTATTTATTCCATATTTGTTTGGAACAACATATTGGGGTTCTAGAATCCGCCCTTCTCAGAGCTATATAATACCGTGTATTCATGATGAAGATATGGCTTATTTCCATAGTATGGGGCATTTGTTCACGAGGGTGCAAGGGCTCCTATTTAATACTATTGAGGAGCGTGAATTGGCAGAAAAAATTCAACCTTCACTAATTGGAGATTACATAATTTCTGGTGGGGGCGTAGAAGTTTTATATGAACCGAATGAGGAGCGTTTTCGCCAGAAATACAACATTAAGGATGATTATTTCATATATGTTGGTAGACAAGTCACTGGTAAAAACGTCCCCCAAATTATTGATTATTACTCCAGATTGGTATCGGAGAAGCCACAAAATACGAAACTTGTTTTTATAGGCAATGGCGAAGAACAAGTTATTGAAGCTATGAAAAAATGCCCAAATATTATTAATTTGGGAGAAACACCAGATGAAGACAAGTTTGACGCTTTACAAGGTGCAATAGCATTGATTCAACCCTCTTTGATGGAAAGCTTCTCTATTGTTATTATGGAGAGCTGGTTATGTGGTACACCTGTGATAGTAAATGAATATTGTCATGTTACAAAAGGGCATTGTGTTCGGAGTGATGGTGGTCTTTTTTATAAAGACTATTCAACATTTGTGGAGACAATTGAAAAATATCTATTTGATATTGAATTCAGAAGAGAAAAAGCAGTCAAGGGGAAAGAATACGTAGAAAAATACTATACGTGGGAAGCTGTTGCCCACAGAATTACTGATTTTTTGAAAAAGAATGAATATTGGAGTGAAGATGTAATTCATGAGAATATTAATTGATGTACAAACCTTGTTTACTAATGAACGAAAACGGGGTATAGGCATTTATGTTTACAACTGGTTAAAATCCTTTTCTAAATATAATGAAATAGATCGAATATACTTAATGAGGAAAATTAACAATGAGTTTTATTTCACCATTTATTCTAAGTTTTTAGAATTGGATGAGCGATTAAATAACGACCAGTACTGGAATCAATGCTCGATTGAAAAATTTATTGAGGCAAAGAATATCGATTTAGTACATTTCACAAGTCCTTTCATGTTTGATATAGAGCAGCCTAATTTATATCATTTAGATACTAAAGT
>NZ_MAIS01000173.1:0-3733 GCF_001680695.1 Paenibacillus sp. KS1
GAAGAATTACATCTATTCTCACAAGAATTACAACGCTTTCTATCTCCAGTAGTCCTACAAGACATCGCCAGACAAGTTGGCTTTGTAAAACGGTCTAGTAAATATCAAGCGAACGAACTCATTGCCCTTTGCGTATGGCTCAGTCAGGAAATCGCTAGCACATCACTTACACAATTGTGCAGTCGGTTAGAAGCTTCCACTGGGGTACTAATGAGCCCAGAAGGATTGAATCAACGCTTTAATCCAGCAGCTGTCGCATTTCTAAGAGAAGTCTTTACTTCTCTTCTCACACAAAAGCTCTGTTCCAATCAATCGCTTTCTGCACACATGATGTCTATTTTCAATCGTATTCGTATTTTAGATGCGACGGTGTTTCAGTTACCAGATACCTTCGCCACTGACTATCAAGGATCAGGTGGAAGTAGTAATACTGCGGGGGTGAAGATTCAACCTGAATATGATTTACTCAGTGGTCAGTTTTTAAACGTACAGCTTGGGCCAGGAAAGAACAATGATAAAACATACGGTACCATTTGTCTTGAAACCACTGAGAAAGGAGACCTATGTTTACGTGATCTTGGTTACTTCGATTTAGGAGACTTACAAACCATTCAGGATAAAGAGGCTTATTATATCTCACGGTTGAAGTTGAATACACGCATTTATATCAAGAACCCTGAACCAGAATACTTCAACAATGGTACGTTAAAAAAGCTGACAGAATACATCCAGCTTGATATGACACAAATGATGTCTGGTCTAATCCCTGGTGAAACGATAGAACTCCCCGAGGCATACATTGGCCAAAACCAGAAACTTCCAGTATGTGTTATTATCCATCGTTTAACCGACGATCAAACAAAAACGCGTTTGAAAAATCAAGCAATACGTGAGAAGAAAAAAGGTATTATCATGAAGGATAAAAGTAAGCGTTTGATGGGCATGAATGTATATATTACGAACACATCGCCAGAAGAAGTACCGACTAACTATGTGCATTCCTTGTATTCACTGCGTTAGCAAATAGAGATTTTGTTTAAAACATGGAAGTCGTTCTTTGAAATTGATGAGTGTAAGGACATCAAAAAAGAACGTCTTGAATGCCATTTGTATGGTCAACTCATTGGCATTCTCATTTGTTCCTCTACGATGTTTCAAATGCGACAGTTTTTACTTGAAAAGCAGAAGCAAGAACTAAGCGAATACAAAGCAATTTATATGATTAGGGATTACTTTCCGCTACTGTTCCAAGCAATGGTGGTTGACACAGATGAACTCTCGGCGATTCTACATCGCCTCTATCAATCGCTTAAAAAGAATGGTCGTAAATGTCATCGTTACAAAAAAATGACCGTCTTCGATATTCTTGGTGTTGTCTATGAAACGACGGTGAATAAAAGACAAGTTGCCTAGCGGAAAAATCACATTTTCATAGGTTTATTTGGCATGTTTATTTTTCCGAAACTCACTAGTCACAGTACAAAAGTCAAGATATAGCTAGGGTTTCTCACTGTTAGCTTGATGGGCATGGGATAGCGTCAGGAAAATGTAAGACGGCAATGAATAACCATAGATTTACTATCTTTTGTAAAAGAATCCTTTTTCCAAGAACCATACATGGAAATTAACTCAAAGTCGTGTTCAGAAAGCAGTCTTTGTATTTCCATCGGGTATGTGTAACGTAAAGAAATCGAATCTTTCTTGATAGTATCAATATTATTTATGAGAGTATTTTGAATTGTAGTGCAATGCATAACTTGAGTCTGATGATTGTAAACATCACGATGTTTCTCAACCACCAATTGATTATTGGCATTGGTATAAGTATTTTCTACTTCATCAATCACTGCTAATTCCTTTAGTATTGGATTACGAGTATCAAAGATGAACTCACCGTTTGGCATTAAATGAGATTTAACTGATTTTAACAAAGCACTCTGGCTTTCATTTGTTAAGAAATGCTGAAAGGAGTTCCCTACCATAAATATAAATGGTGATTTGATTGGCAGATCTAATTGAGTACAGTCTTGTTTTGAGAAGTGAATATTTACATTGGATGCTTTTTCCTTCTCAATGGCTAAATTAAGCATTCCTTGATGAATATCAACCCCATACATTGCATATCCTCTTTTTGCCATTGGAATCGTTAATCTTCCTGTACCACATGCTAATTCAATAATCGGGTGTGTTGTCTTTTCCACACACTCTTGAATAAAATCTAAATCTTCTTTGTAATTATTATACAAATCATCATAATGTAGAGGATCCGCATACTTTTCTAAATTTCCCTCAAAAATATCTAGTGACATCCGTACTCTCCCTATTCCATATAATAATGAATTAGTTAACATAATAATAATTTCGTTAACCATTCGAAAAAATCCCTCCTATTCCAAAATACCCTTTGCGAGAATAGAGGATTTTAATGTGAAAAAAGATTAGTTCAACTTATAGAGATGTGTTCGCTTTTTTTATGTACTCGGTATCGAGTATCGCATAAAAATATTGATCAACCCATTGCCCCTTCCACATTAATTCTTCTTTGAAAGTCCCTTCTCTTCTCATTCCTAACTTCTCCATCAAGTTCATGGATTTCATATTGTGACAATTACACATACCAACGACTTTATGAGCTCCTAGCTGATGGAATGAGAAATCAAGTAATAGATTTATGGCTTCTAACCCGTAACCGTGTCCTTGGAATTCTGGGATTATGGCAAATCCGAGTTCCCAACTCTTTCGGTGTTCGGAGTAACTCCAAATTTGAGCTAAGCCAACAGGAATTGACTTTCCATCGGCTTCCTTCGTTATGACAAAATTATATTGGGATGTTGAATTCATCTGTTCAAGATACTTGCCCCTAACTGTCCCCTTATCAGATTCAACTTGTTCTTCAAACAACCAGATACCGGTGTTTGTTTCTAGTTCACATACAAAATCTAAGTCGTCTGAAGTAACCTTTGAAAGAAATACACGGTCACCATCGATCTTCATGAGAAATCACTCCCGTTTCGATTTATCTGCTTCAATTTACTGATCAAACATGACGGCCGAATCTAGACGAATTGAACCTAGCCTAGTCGAATCTATTGGTGATACAGTCAACCAATGCGTGTGTGCATCTTTCTACGGTATTATTCTCCGTGTCTATAATCATGTCAGGCTGCAGCGGTTCATCGTAATGGACATCCATTAGCAGTATACAAGAGCGATACTGCTTTAAATGATTGTAGCAATGTGAGAATCGAGTCGATAGACAGCAAATGAATCTAAACTGTTCTTTGCACATAAAAAGCCACGTCAGATCGAAATCTGATGTGGCTTGCGCATTGAATCATCTATTTTAACTTGGTATATACGATTTTCTTAATACTGTCGTAGGACAGGAAATAATGCTCCATAAGCTGCTCGATTGTTGCACCTTCGGCAAATCTGTTGCGAATTTCATGATTGCGTAAGGCCAGCAGCTTTCTGCTTCCGGATTTTGTGCCCCATGCCTTACGTTCTTCCTTGCGTTTCGGAATGTACAGCATGACACCATTCGTATATTTTTGAACTTCCTTTAGCAGTTCTTGTGGTAAAATGTCCGCGTTGACATATTTCATGATAACTCTACCCCTTATATTAGTTAGATAGTAAGGTGGCAAAGTCTCAATATAAACATATCTCACCGTCACGGATGAAGGCGGTTCAAGCATGCTTGGCTCTATACAAACAACCGCCGTTGTTTATA
>NZ_MAIS01000170.1:0-3963 GCF_001680695.1 Paenibacillus sp. KS1
GAAATCCTGTTTTTCTTGCTCAGAAAAACCAAAGTAATTAGCGATTACATCAATTTCTTTCACAGTATCTTCCATGCCAATCTCGATAGTGTGACCTTGAGTTTGCAATACTGCTTGTTTCTCTGGCAGAGATGACGCAAACGCCATTGGTGCGAACATCGAAAATGCCATACTTACTCTTAACACCGTTCCGATCCATTTTTTCTTCAAGCAACTCGCCTCCAAATTTTTTTCTGGCGAGGATTACTCTTTATACATGGGGAGGACTCTGTATCACGATAAACTGCATACGCAACTGTATGTAATGATATATCATCTATTTCTAAGGGATTTAAAGAGTACCCTCACTTAGCGAGTATATAATATGTTGCGTATATTCCAAATTTTAGTTACTTGAGAAACAAAAAGTAAAGTAAACACCTTAAAGATGCTTTTGGCATTTTTAACTATTTTACTAAGGGAAAACTCCCCCCTGATTGTTTCCTGATGAAGCTGTAATTGTCAAGATCACGATGGCATAGATAGAGTAGCGGATGTACATTTTCTTTATGAACTGTTTCATGCTGAATCCCCCGTTTCTTGAGCATTGTGAGTAAAATACGCGCTTAACTTTTCAATTGTTGACTTTTGCATAGAATAGTGCAGTGCCCCTTCTAAGAAGTGATTAATACATGTTTCAAAATCACCAGCGGCTAAATAATATTCCCCTTTAATTTGAAGATAATCAGCGTATCTGGAACAGATTAAAGGGTTGCTCTTGTCTATAATGGATTGATCTATATTGCTAGTGCGCAGTAGGATATTAGCGCTTTCGAGATCATTTTGTTGCAGGAATAAGCGAAGAAGTTGATTGGTGGCAAGGATGACAGAATCATTACTACAGGACTTTAAAAATGAACGGAGTTGTTCAATAGATTTTTCGATCTCCCCTTTCTTTGTATTTGACGGATTGTAATATGAAGTGCGACAGCTAGAAAATAAAAAGGCCCATGTGAGTTTCATGTAAAATGGGAGTTACCACACAACCATTCATACAGGAGAACTAACATGAGCTACTCCCATCTTAGCATAATTGAACGTAGTAAACTAGAAACTCTTCTTCGACTCGGCTGGTCGACACAAGAAATTGGACGTGAATTAGGTAGACATCATTCCACCATTGCACGAGAAATCGAGCGCGGAAGGTCAGGCCAGACATACGAAGCCCAATCGGCTCAACAAGCTTATCGCTGCCGCAGAGCATCCAGTGCACCTGTTGGCACATTTACGCCTGAGCTTGCAAACGAGCTGACCGAGAAGCTGATTCAGACTTGGTCACCGGAACAGATAGCAGAGAAGCGTCGGTTCGAGAGTAAGACCTTCGTCTGCTTCAAAACCATCTATCGGTGGATATACGATGGACGGTTAGCAGCCGGTGATGTACAGGTATTACGGAATAAAGGCAAGCGTCAGAAGCCTGTGGAAACTCGAGGTCGGTTCATGGTAGGAACACCGATTAGCAAGCGTCCCAAAGAGGTTCGCAAGCGTGAAACCTTCGGCCACTGGGAACTGGATACCGGTGTCTCTAGCCGTGGCAAAAGCAAAGCTTGTGTAGCCACTTTTATTGAGCGCAAGACAAGGCACTATTTCGCATTGAAAATGCCTGACCGTACCGCCTATTCAATGGAGGTTGCCTTTGGTGTGATTGCCTGCCAATATCCTCAAGCTGCCTTTCAAACTGCTACCGTAGATCGCGGGAAAGAGTTTGCTTGTTATGCGAACCTTGAGAACTTTCATAATCTCAAAGTTTACTTTGCAGATCCGTATTCATCCTGGCAGCGAGGCTCTAATGAGAACGGAAATGGTCTTCTTCGAGAATTCTTCCAATAGGGCCATGATTTTTCTTTGGTCACCGATGAAGATTTGGCCAAGGCTATCTTTCTCATTAATAATCGTCCCCGTACATATCTCGGTTGGATGTCTGCTCACGAAGTTTTCATGGATGAACTGTCGCACTTAGCTTGACAATCCGTCATAACGAAAAAGCAACCGATCGATAATCGGCCACCTTCTTGTTGCATTTGAAATCCCTCGATTTTATCCGATGCCGCTATTATACAACCGTGATGAAGTAGCAAAGCTTGATCTCCTCATGCATAAAGGTTAACGCGTTCGGTTGTTTACAGATCGCGATTTTGGATAGTATGATAGTGATATTGCACATGATAAGCCATTGATTGCGCAGCTACCAAATTAGGAATGGGGAGAAGTCCAAAATGCCGACGATTCAAATTGAAGGAAGAGGCTCCTATGAAGTTGCAGAAGGAACTAAACTTGTGCTTGCCCTGGTGGATAACGGGGTAGACATATTGCACCGCTGCGGCGGCAAGGCCAAATGCACGACGTGCCGGGTCGAAGTGGTGGATGGAGACGCCGGTCCGGTTGGTGAAGCGGAAGCCGCTCTTCTGCAGGCCAAAGGCATTGCAGAATCGAACATCCGCTTATCGTGCCAGATTCAAGTACATAACGATCTTACTGTAAAACCGGTGATGACGGTATCGTCATCCGGTCTGGAGCCAGGCAATCGGCCGCAAGACTAACCGATCACGAACCGGCTTCCGGGCTCGTAACCACGCTGAGACATCTCGCATGAGGTGCTCACCGAAGCAGCTAAGCCTTATGCGAGCATGTCGCAAGCCTCGTCGTGCAGCGAACGCAGTGGTCGCCCGGCTAGTATCGCCAAATCCGGCGATACGCTTTCCATATCGGATAAAGACAGCAATCGATAGTTTAACGTTACTAGTGTTTGGTAAGTTGCGTTAACTGTCCGTTACTTTAATGAATACGACAGCTGATCTTTTGACCAGCTGCCTCTATCTCATGATTCAACTATCGTGTCCCGTTAGTTCAATCCCGAGGGACAAATGCCACGAAACATGAATATGGTTTATCTGATGCACCACACTTCTTTGATTAAACCCTCACAAATCTTTAATTTGAATGTATGAATCAAATTCACTTTCAGGATCTTCGTCCTTAAATCTTCCATCATAGACTTCAAAACATACAATGTCATGTTGTTCATAATTATTTGAGGCTAGCCAGCTGATAAGAATTTGAAATGTTTCACCAATCTTACTTATTGGCCCTTTATGAGTCATTCCAATATACTGGCCAGCTGGTATAACATAAGAAAACATACCTTCTGGAATTTCTATCAATTGTTCAACTTCTACCCCAGCTAAATACCCATGTTCATTTCTCTTAATAGCTCCAAGAGTTTCAGGAGTATTCTTACGACCATGTATTTCTTGAATTCTGGAAAATAAAATAGGCCAGACATCTCCATGGTTTATAGGATTACCTATGTTTCCAACTCCAATTACTTTCTTCTCTTGAAATTCATAAACCTCAGGTTTCATGTAATACCTCCTCCGTCTTTTTTGGTTTTATAAGTTTCGTGGTGTTTCGGCTAACGTCTTATTCACGAATTTCGTAAACAATTCCATATGTAGGGTATTCGCTAAACTTTTGAACTATCCTGCCCGTTAGCGAAATGACACACAGTCAGTTAACAGCTTTACTACTATATGTTCGCTGAACAATTTCATTTCTGCTAATCTCTATGAGAGTATTTAGTTTCGGGTATTTTCACGAGCATGACCGGTAATCGATTTTGGTAGTGATTTATACTCGTTTTATACAACGCTGAAGCATTGGAAACGAATTGTTTCTGTCACTGATGATAATGATCATGTGTATTTTCATTTTTATGACAGTTAGGGTTTTAAGCTATCCTGAGAAAAGTAGCCAGTCATAAGGAACTGGCTGCCTTACGTGTTTTTTATGAGCCATCGTACTCATTGTCTTACCGTCAGACTCCATGAAATAAGTTTTACCTTCGTTTATAATTAGATCGGCTATTTTTAATTATATTTCCACTTCCCCAAACAGCAAGTCGAGAATTTTCTCATCCGCCTTACG
>NZ_MAIS01000073.1:0-33094 GCF_001680695.1 Paenibacillus sp. KS1
TATTAAGATTCTATTCATATTCATGTGTTGGGTCAGAATATGAATATCTAATTTATCAAAAATGAAAGGCTTTTATGTGCGTACAAAACATTGACCGTCAAGCATCTCAATAACCTGATCGAACAGGGTAAAACAGTGCTTTGCCAAATCTTCTGGATTTCAAAATATTCGTCATGCTATTTATGAACTATTGAACGATGTAGATATCGATGACAAGGAATTCGAGGAGATTAGGGTTAGTGAAATCGAATGGGCTAGAGTCAAGAAAGCCGTGAAAGAAACAATCCATCGAAAGAAACGAACTTGGATCAAGGGCATTACGGCCGCTGTGATTGTAGCTTGCATATCAACGGCAGCATTGGGAGCTGCGTTCCCAGCTTATGCGAACAATATCTCTATAATCAGAGATATTTTTAGAATAATTGGAACTGGGGTTTACCATGATTACAAAGAATTTTCGAATGAGATCAATATGTCGCAAGAGAGCCAAGGCATAGCGTTCACTATTAATGAGGCGATTTTCGATGGCGAGACAGTATCATTAACCTATTCATTAGATAGTAATCAAGATTTAGGAGATGCCTCAATTATTCATGGAGTTTTAGATATTCAGGACGCGGAGGGGATGGTCGTCAGCGATAAAATTACGAAGATAGGGCCGAAGAGATACGTCGGACTAATAATGGGAGCAGCCTACCATCAAAAGAAACCCGACACTGTAAAACTTACATGGAACGTGGAAGGGGTTACGATTCCTGACAGTAAAGAAATGATCAAAGGAAAATGGGATTATGCTCTTGAGCTGAAAGCAACAAAAAGTAAGGTACAGGTGTACAAGTGATTTCCCAGCGTGTAGAACAGGGTGGCGTATAAGTAAATATCATAGATAAATACATTTGCTCATGGTTTACGTATGGGACTGATAAGTGCAATAATAACTTCAAGGAATTTTGTAGCTGATTTTTGTATTAGGGAATAGGAATGTCCCAAAGTTCTTGTCATCCGACAAATAAATGATAAACCAAAGGCTGAAAGGGATTAAACCGAATTAGTGACATGTGTACAAAATACGGGTTTTGTGAAACAGTAGTATAGGTTTAAAAGGAGTCTCTCCAAATTGGCATGCATCTGCAGCTAAATCACATAATCTCACCATATTATCAAATGCTCATTACTGCGTGCATTTCATTTTTATTTGTTCGTTATTACTCTGACTTCAATGATTGCACAGTTGATTTATTATTACTGATTAATGTGTCATCTGTTAGCGTGCTAATCCGCACATTGCATATCCGTCAATTACAGATGTTTGAACTGGTATCTTAGATCTATTATCGACTGGATTCGATCAAATCCATGAACTATTTATTAATTCCAACACCAACACCATCCGACTTTAACAGTTATCTTCAATTCAATCATTATTATGTGAAATACTTCTCAATACTATACGTACTTTGTTGCTATGATATTATGTACAACCTTTGACCTGATTCTATCATCAACAAATAGATGCCCTTTTGAAAGATATCCATTTTCCACTTATCTAAACCTTTCTCATGTACGTTAAAAATGATGGCAATAAAAATGACTGAATGTAATCGTTATCATAATATTCCCCTAAATTTCATACAGCATCCCCTTTTTGACAGGAATTCGTGATGCATGATCGAATTGAAAACTCACCATAACTTTCAAGGCATACCTACGCCACCAGGCTAGTAGCACATGTTAACGAAGGATGTTACGTATAAAGGTCGATAGATTCCAATAAATAAAAATGACTCATGATCGATTCGTGTATACGGGGAATCAATCATGAGCCTTACATAGACTAATGTTGGCTAACAAATTCTAATATCTCATCAACAGCTTGTACATACCCACCCGATTCGCGGAAGGATTGTTGCATGTTTACAGCGGCTGTCTTGTAAGATGCGTGGCTTAACACATGGTCTGCGGCTTCGCGGATTTGCTGTGCAGTCAAGCCATCCATATGTAATGTAACACCCGCTCCAACTTTGGAGATTTGCTCGGCAATGACTGGCTGATCCGCGCTTTGCGGGATAACAATGAGCGGAACTCCGTAATAGAGACCTTCATGAGCACTATTCATGCCACCATGTGTAATAAATAATTTCGTGTGTGGCAATAGTTCGGTTTGTGGCACAACGTTTTTTACGATGAAGTTTGCAGGGATCTCACCTAAATCTGAAATTTGGACTTTATCGCCGATCGACATGACAATCGTATGCTTCGTGTTTCCCAATGCTTGCATACTGAGCTTATAGAAATCAATCGCTTGGTTAAAGACGGTACCGAGGGAAATATAAATGAGGCTTCTTCCTTTGATTGCCGTAAGGTCGAAGTCTGTTTGGCTGACCCGTGAAGAGATGGATGGCCCTACAAATTGAAAGGAATGATCGAAAGTTTCTCCTTCAGGTTGGAACTCCCTAGTCGTATACACAATGGTAAGTGGTGCTGGATTACAAAATACTTCGTAAGGAGAATGAATCTCCACTTGATAGGTTTCCTTCACCTTGTCCGTCAGGCTTATAAATGTATCATGGATAGGCCTTGCGATCTCTGCAGGTACACTTGTATGGAACTGTTCCAACATGCTATCGAAGGATGCCTCTGATTGCACGAAAGACGTACAGGAATTGATTGCAGGCAGTTTCAGCATGTGAGCTAGTATTCGTCCACAACTGAACATAGAATCATGAATGATGTAATCGAATTGCTCTCCCTTGATCTGTTCAAGCACGCTTGGTATGACGACATCTGCCGTAAGCAGCAAGCCGTTGATTCGTTCAAGTACATAATTTCGTCCACCTGAAATAAAGGCTTTGATGAATTTCTGATCATCAAATGTTCGTACGATAGCGCCTGTCTTCTCCAATCGCTCCCGGAATGCTTCTATGCAGAAGTAAACGACCTCTTCTCCCCGTGAGATAAGCTCCTGTACGACTCCAATCGTGGGATTGATATGTCCCTCTGATCCCCCATTTATAAATAAAACACGCGCCATTATCATCACCCCTAAACTATACCGTTTGCTTTTCTTAGTGCGAAAGTGGACTTCCATGCCCTCGCTTGAATCGTACTTGAAATTGTATTTGGGATCAAGTTTATCATAGTATACAAATAGTACAAAGAATTTTTGTATAACCCCCGCAAATCTTCTCACTACTGATGTAATTAGTGCAAATCTTATCATAAATGAGGATAAACAAAAAACATGCTAGAGCAAAAAAAATCTCCCCAAATGAATGGGGAGATGTCCATGTATTCATATTAATTAGTGTGTAATGGATGATTTCGGATATAACGTTGTTCCCCAAATCGAAACATTAATATCGCTAGCTAACGGAACGTTATATTCATCAACAACTGTTCTCCACCATTCCCAAGCAAGACCTGTGCATTCTCTTGCAAAAATTCTGATGTTCTTGGCATTAGGCGGAAGTGGGATTTCTGTTGAGAAATGAGCAGTTCTATCGCGCCAATTTCCATCCCAACTTTTACGAGTCACGATTTCTTGTCCATTTTCATCATATGAAAACTCGTCCCAATATACTTCAAACTGAGCTACATATGCACCACTATGATCAAGCTTAATTTTGCCCTTCGTATATTCCGTCGTTTTCGTCTCGATATACTCGGTATTGTTGTGAACGGCAGCGATGGAATTGTCTTTCAAGAAGACACTTGTATATGAAATCGGGTAAGCTGGGTTCTTACTGCTGAATTCTGCATTGTCCTTGATTACGCTTTGGATAACATTGAAGTCTTTCGTGACAACTTGGTTATGGGTTTGCGCGTCGCCACCTAATACAACGGCAGTAAACGAACTGTTTTCATAAATATCTTTGTACTGTCCGCTAGCCTGAATGCTAGGATTATTGAGCAATAATTTAAATGCCGTTTGTACATCATTGCTCTTGGAGGTCGTCTCCAATTTCACATAAATAGTTCTGCCATACGCAACGTTCGATACCATTAATGGCGGAGTCTCATTGCTAACCCCTTTACGGACTAACTCGGCAAACGACACACTGTCATCAAACAAGTCCGATGGATTGTTGGGCAGTCCTGCACTTACGGTATAAAAGATTTGCTTATAAGCAGCAACCATTACTTTTTTCTCGCCGTTTGCGACCGCATTAAAGTCGATTCCAAGCGTTCCGTTAAGCACTTTCGCGTTCACATTCAGTGCACTGGAAATTTGATTTTGGCTGTAAACCATGGATTCAGCATACTGTAATCTAGCTGGCAGTGTATGCGTGCTCGAATACTTTTCTCCCCAAGTCGATACGAGCTGATCAATGGCACTAGATACGCTTCCGTAATTTGGATTTTGAACGGAAATTGTGTTCTCGTTCTTCAATCCAGGCAGATCGATGCTAATATCCATTGGCTTTCTCGCAGCCATAACCAGACTAGGCTGATTATCCGCAAAATCCTTATTTGCAAGCTGTATTGCGCCTGGATAAGTGCGATTCGTGATCGAATCAATGATTGAAATATCTACGGGTGACGTTGTAAGTGATTTTTTGTCCCGTTCAACCACGATGAATTTACCGTTGGACTGAATGCCTTCTTTGGGAACAAAACTACTGATTTGATCCCCTTGTACAGCCAAAACCTCATTGCGATTATAGTTCAGGCCTGCGATTCCAAGATCAATATCATTGGATTCGTTTGGAGCAGCGGAGGAAATACTCGCAAAAGTGAACACTTGCAAACTCACTAACAGACTTACGAGTACTTTCCTTCCTTTCACATAGTTTGTTTTTTTCTTCATACAATTACCCCTCTTTATGTAAAATTGTAGTACTAATGTACTACATTAATTTTTTTATCGGTAATTTGGTATGGAATTTTTATATTTTTATTAAGAAATAATACGAAACTTCATAACTTTTATGACATGAATAAAATATTTTTAAGTCTAATTCGATTATTTAGAGTAATATTTTCAAATTATAGGACTTTTCTTGTTGATTCTATTATTGTATATGAAATCCTAAATTACTAAAAATATCCCTTTTGTAGAACGAGTGAAATAAAACACTCCCCTAAGCATCACATTAGGAGAGTGTCGATGAACCTGTTACATAAAAAGGCAGCCTCGAACCAATCAATTCCACGCATGAGAATGTGCCCAATTTCAAACCATAATTATGCGGCAACTCTAAATGGTGTATGAACAAATTGATATTAGCTTATGGAGGTGTAAAGTACGTGAACTGTAATGTTGGAAAAACGGAACAAGCGATTCGAATATCGGTTGGTGCTGCAATCATCTTTACAGGACTTTATTACAGAAAATGGTGGGGATTAATTGGATTGGTTCCTATCATTACAGGCACAACTCGCTATTGTCCGGCGAATGCAGTTCTTGGTATTCAAAATTGCAAAAAAGTGAAATAAATGCTTCTCCAATAAAGAGTCTAAAACCTTAATAGGTTTTGGACTCCGCTTCATCCAATTTCTTCAGCCACTGTCATAATCCCGGTTGATTCGGCGGATTGGCCTTGATATAGGAGATAAACGCGCGGGATGCATAAGAAAGATATTTATCCCGAGGATAAATGAGAGCCAGCTCCCAAGCGATTTCCGGTTGGGACACGGTAACGGCATGAATGGCAAGATGATGCAATCGGTTCGCCATCGATCGGGGAATCAATGATATTCCTAGTTGCGAAGCTACCATCTCGCAGCAGAAATCCCATAGAGAGGTCAAATGAGCCACCTTGGGTTCGAACCCAGCCTGCAAGCATGCTTGCTCAACTACGTCATGAAGGGCAAATTCCTTGGTGAACAGAATGAAGGGCTCATTCTGCAATTCGGTTAAGCTGACGGACTTCCTTCCAGCCAGCCAGTGATGATTGCTCACGATGACAACCAGTTCTTCCGTTAACAAGGAAACCGTTCGATACAGCTGCGTGTTCACCGGCAGCACCGTGACCCCAAAATCGATATTTCCTTGCTCCATCTGCATCTTTACTTGTTTCGCGCTGTATTCTACCATTTGAATCTCAATCTTGGGATAGCTCTTCTTGAATCCGGAAATGATTTTTGGGAAAAGCAATGCGCTAATTGTAGGCATGATCCCCATTGTCACTTTTCCTCTTTGCACGTGAACCAGCTCATTTACGGAAGAAGATAGATCCTCTAGCATCTGCAAAATTTTTAAAGCTTTCTCGTTAACCAGCCTTCCTGTATCGGTGAGTACAACTTCCCTGTCGGAACGGTCAAGCAATATAACGCCCAATTCATCCTCGAGACTCTTGATCATCTTGCTGATGGACGGCTGAGAAACATACAACACCTGCGAAGCTTTTGTAAAATTTTTATGCTTGGCTACTTCTGCAAAATAATGAAGTTGTTTAATATCCATGTGATCCGGATCTTCCTCCTTCCCCTACAGGCAAAGTGGTATCCAAACCATTCATCCCTTGGCTCAAGATCATGATATGCCTAACATGCCAAAAACAGCACTTCGCGCCGTTAAACGCTTAGTGCTGTTCAAATATGCCAGGATTAAACCGGATATACCGGGTGCTTGCGCTCTGAGAAGACGACAGCCTTTGATGAATAAGCCGCAAAACGGTTCACTAACTCGGTACGCAGCGAATTGGCGGGAATAATTCCGTCAATAATCATTTCGGAGGCTAGTCGGTAAATATCAATGTCCTGCTTATATTCTTCACGCTTTTGTTCGATAAAAGCAGCCCTCTCGCTTTCAGGCAATTGAGCAATTTTATTGGCATAGACGGCATTGACTGCAGCCTCTGGCCCCATCACCGCGATTTGAGCTGTAGGCAGTGCGAGGCAACAATCCGGTTCAAATGCTGGACCAGCCATCGCGTAAAGACCCGCTCCGTACGCTTTGCGAACGATTACTGAAATTTTAGGCACGGTTGCTTCGGACATCGCTGAAATCATTTTCGCCCCATGGCGGATAATTCCTGCCCGCTCCACCTTTGTGCCGATCATAAAACCAGGGACGTCGGCAAGGAATAGAAGCGGGATATGAAATGCGTCGCAGAGGGTTATAAATCTGGCTGCCTTATCCGCTGAATCGAGGAACAGCACGCCACCCTTCACCCGTGGCTGATTGGCAATGATCCCGACCGGTTTGCCATTCATTCGTGCCAATCCTGTAATAAGTTCACCGGCAAACAGCTTCTTCATCTCAAAAAATGATCCCTCGTCGATAATACGGTCAATCAGATCAACCATATTGAACGGGGCATTCTGATTGGTCGGGATGAGCTCTTCCAATGATTTCTCAAAGAATGGTGGTGCCACTGGTTTCGCAACCGGCGGTTGTTCGGAAAAATGGGAGGGAAAGTAAGAGAGATATTGCCGCGCCATCAAAATGGCTTCTTCTTCATTCTTCGCCAGCACATCCCCACACCCTGAAATCGAACAGTGCATGTGCGCACCGCCCATCTCTTCTAGCGTAACCTTTTCTCCGATTACCATCTCCGCCATCCGCGGGGAACCGAGATACATGGATGCATTTCCATCTACCATAATCACGATATCACAAAATGCTGGAATGTAGGCTCCACCCGCAGCCGAAGGGCCGAACAGCAGGCAGATTTGGGGGATTTTGCCCGACAACTTGACCTGATTGTAAAAAATACGTCCTGCTCCGCGCCTGCCAGGAAACATCTCGACCTGATCTGTAATGCGGGCACCTGCGGAATCCACGAGGTAAATTAACGGCACTCTCATTTTCTCAGCTGTCTCTTGGATTCGAATGATCTTCTCTACCGTACGCGATCCCCACGATCCGGCTTTTACCGTAGAATCATTGGCCATTACGCATACGATTCTTCCGTTCATTTTCCCAATCGCCGTAACGACGCCATCCGCCGGAAGATCTTCTGCGGCGCAGTTGGCGAACAGCGCATCCTCCAGCTCGAAACCTGGATCAAACAGTAGCTTTAGTCGGTCGCGAACAAATAACTTCCCTTTTTCCGCATTCTTTTGATGATAAGACGGATCCCCTCCTTCGAGGATTCGTGAAACACGTTTCTGCAGCTCCTCTGGATTGAATTCGATGGACATCCCCTATTCCTCCTTATCTGCGATATGCTTGTTACTCGCCCTTAAATATGGGAGGACGTTTATCTTTGAACGCCTGCAGTCCTTCCAAGCGATCCTTTGTCGGAATTGTGACTTCATATGCATGCTGCTCAATCGCAAGTCCAGTGTTCAGCTCCACTTCCAATCCCTTATCGATGGCGAATTTGGCCTGAGCCACAGCGATAGGAGCATTTCGAACAATACGGCCTGCTATTTCCAAGGCCTTATCTATCAGGAATTCAGGCGGTGCCACAGCCTCTGCCAGTCCGATGTTCCTTGCTTCTTCAGCGTCGATTTTCCTTGCCGTGAAAATGAGCTCCTTCGTCCGCCCCTTCCCGATCAGCCTAGGCAGCCGCTGCGTTCCTCCTGCGCCAGGAATAATCCCAAGTGAGGTCTCCGCAAGGGCAAATGCGGCTTTTGCGGAAGCAATCCGAATGTCGCAGGCCAAGGCCAATTCCATTCCCCCGCCAATAGCAGCTCCGTTCACCGCGGCAATGACCGGCTGGGGCAAGGCTTCTACATCATTGATGGTCTCGCGAATGAAAGATACCGTTCTACGTACTTGGCTCATGTCCATCCCTGCTCGTTCTTTTAGATCAGCACCTGCGCAAAAGGATTTCTCTCCAGCGCCTGTGATGATAATACAGCGAACAGCCCGATCCAATTTACATGCATCTGCCGCATCACGCAATTGTTCGAGCATCTTGATTGATAACGCATTGGCAGCTTCCGGACGGTTCAACGTGATGAGCACAATTCCATTTCCCATATTGGAGACCAGTACGGCTTTTTCCATGATCGCCCCTCCTTCCTAGTACCGAATCATGCACCTGCATCATGTACCTGCTCATCCGTTCGAGCTGCTGACCTGAAGATTCCGGCTCGGCAAGGTTCTTCCGATCTTCTCCTGAATATAACGCGCCGCGGAGAGAAGCTTTTCCTGATTTATCCCCGTCTGAATTCCCATTGAATCCAGCATGAACAACAAGTCCTCCGAAGCGACATTGCCGGAGGCTCCAGGTGCATACGGGCATCCGCCCAACCCTCCGACAGAGGCATCGAATGTTGTGATCCCCATGTTCATGGACGCCAGAATATTCGCCAGCGCCGTTCCACGCGTATCGTGGAAATGCAGAGCCAGTTTCTCGGCATCAAAACGCTTGAGCAGCATTTCCAATACATCTTCTACCTGCTTCGGATTTGCAATGCCAATCGTATCCCCTAGAGATAATTCGCCAATCCCCATTTCGAACAACGTTTCCGATACACGGATGACCTCATCGATAGAGATGGGCCCTTCATAGGGGCAGCCAAAAACCGTTGACACGTAACCGCGGACTGATCTTCCAGCGGAATGAGCTGCTTGCACGACTTCATGCAAAATGGGAAACGTAGCGTTTATTGACTTGTTGATATTCCTTTGATTGTGGGTCTCACTGGCAGACATAAAGACGGCCACTTCATCTACATCGGTCTCAAGTGCTCGCTCTAGGCCCTGCCGATTCGGAACGAGTGCCGAATACGTAATGCCAGGCATCCGTTCAATCCCTTTGGCAACTTCAGCGGCATCTGCCAGTGCTGGAATCCACTTCGGATTCACAAATGAAGTGATTTCTAAGGATGTAATTCCGGTATTGGACAATTGGTTGATCCAAGCGATTTTATCTTCTGTTGCAACGAAAACCTTCTCATTTTGCAGTCCGTCCCTTGGACCAACCTCTTTGATCGTTACTCTCGCCGGCCAGTTCATCTTCCCCAACCCCCAGCATCCGTTTAATCCAGCTCGATCAACAAATCTCCTTCATCAACAAAGTCGCCTTCGCTCACGTTGACCTTGTTTACCGTTCCTCCGGTACCAGACGTAATCGAGATCTCCATTTTCATCGATTCCAACACGACCACATTTTGTCCTGCCTCGACTTGATCCCCAGGCTTGACAAGAATCTTGTATACATTCCCCGCCATAACCGCCACGATTTTGCTCATCTGAATAACCTCCTTTTTTACGAATAGCCTTACGGTAACTCGCCGAGGCCTTATCCGATACAGTTATGTCTGCTCCAGTACATATTTCGCAACAAAGGCTGTTGTTGTCTCGCCTGAACGGAATGCTGGATGCGCGATGACTTCTTGCAGCATTGGAATGTTGGTCTTGATGCCTTCAACCTGATAATCGGCCAGCGCCTGTTGAAGTCGGTCAATCGCTTCATTGCGATCCTTCCCTGTGACGATGAGCTTTGCAATCATCGGATCATAGAAGGGAGTGACTACAGAACCGTCATGTACAGCGAGCTCATGGCGAATTCCGTCTCCTTCAGGGATAGCGAACTTCGTAATGATTCCCGGAGATGGGAAGAACGTCTTCGGATCTTCCGCATAAATTCGTACTTCAATCGCATGGCCTTCGCGTTTCACATCAGATTGACCGAAGTTCAAAGAATGTCCTGCCGCAATGCGCAGCTGCTCTGCAACCAAGTCCAAGCCAGTAATCTCTTCTGTGATCGTATGCTCCACCTGCAGACGAGTATTCATTTCAAGAAAGTAGAAATTTTTATGCTCGTCGACTAAAAATTCGATGGTTCCAGCATTCCGGTATCCGATCGATTTAGCCGCCCTAACCGCCGCTTCTCCCATTTTTTCTCGTGTGAGTTCATCTAAAAAGGTTGAAGGAGCTTCTTCCACGACTTTTTGATGGCGCCGTTGTATCGAACATTCCCGCTCCCATAAGTAGACGGTATTTCCCTGGGCGTCCGCTAAAATCTGAATTTCGATATGCCGAGGATTTTCTACAACCTTCTCTAGATACATGGCCCCATCTCCGAAGAAATTAGAGGCACGTTTCTGGTTCCCTTCAAATGCTTGCTTCATCTCTGATTCGTTATTCACGATCTGCATGCCGATGCCGCCACCACCGGCTGAGGCTTTCAGCATAACCGGATAGCCGATTCGGCTGGCTGCCTGTGCTGCTTCTTCCGCATCCACTAATGCACAGGAAATGCCGGGAACAACAGGCACGCCTGCCTGTTCCATGCTGTTTCGGGCTTCAATTTTACTGCCCATGCGGGCGATGACATCTGATGATGGGCCGATAAATACGATGCCAGCTTCCTCGCAGCGACGTGCAAATTCTGCATTTTCCGAGAGAAGCCCATATCCGGGATGAATCGCGTCCGCTTTAGCAAGATGGGCGATTTCTAAAATCTTGTCGATTTTTAAATAGCTATCTGTTACTTTGGGATTTCCGACCTCGTAGGCCTCATCTGCCATTTTGACATGCGGAGCTTCCTTATCCACTTTCGAGTAGATGCTGACGGTGGCAATGCCCAGCGCTTTGCAAGTGCGGATCACTCGAGCCGCAATTTCGCCTCGGTTGGCGATTAGAATCTTTTTGAACATAGAACCAATCCCCTTTAACAACCGATCTGGCGTGCAATGACCATTCGTTGCACTTCCGAAGTTCCTTCCCCGATCTCAAGCAGCTTGGCGTCCCGGAAGAATCGTTCAACCTGGTATTCCTTCATATATCCATAACCGCCATGGATTTGTACGGCTTGATCGCATGCTTTCATACATATTTCCGAGGCAAATAATTTGGCCATCGCCGCCTCCTTCTTGAACTTCCTGCCTTTATCTTTAAGCCATGCCGCTTTATACACCATCGTGCGTGCGAGTTCAATATGCATGGCCATGTCGGCCAGCTTGAATTGGATCGCTTGAAAGGAGGATAAGCTTTGGCCGAATTGTTTTCTTTCTTTGGCATATTGAAGCGATTTTTCGTAAGCCCCTTGGGCAATTCCGACCGCCATCGCACCAATACCGATTCGGCCTCCGTCAAGCGTAGCTAAAAATTGCTTGTATCCATGCCCTTCTTTCCCTAGAAGATTTTCTTTGGGAACGGTTACATCTTGTAAAATTAATTCCGTTGTATTTGATGAATGCAGCCCCATTTTTTCATAATTGTTAATGACCGTAAATCCTGGCGCATCTGTAGACACGATAAATGCACTGATTCCATTCGTCCCTTTGGTGCGATCCGTAACGGCTGTGAGGGACAAGTTTTTGGCATAGCTTGCATTGGTAATAAAGCATTTGGAGCCGGAAATGATCCACTTATCTCCATGCAGATTCGCTTTTGTCTGGGTTCCGCCTGCATCCGATCCTGCATTTGGTTCCGTCAGCCCGAACGCGCCCATGTATTCTCCTGTACATAAAGGGGTTAAGTATTTTTCCTTTTGCTCATGTGTTCCGAATAAATGGATGGGTGCCCCGCCTAAAGAAATATGGGCGGAATAGGTAATGCCCGTGGAAGCACAGACCCGGCTTAATTCTTCTACAGTGATAGCGAAGCTAATGGTATCCGCTCCGCCGCCGCCATATTGTTCGGGAAAAGGCAGGCCCATGACGCCCAGCTTCGTTAATTTATCGAAAACATCCGCCGGAAATTGCTTCGTACGATCCCGTTCATCCGCGCCCGGGGCAACCTCGCCCTCCGAAAAATCGCGCATCATTTTTTTGATCAACGCTTGTTCCTCGGTTAAATCAAAATGCATGAATTCATCGCTCCCTTTTAATATAGTCCGATGTCCGTGCCGTAGCTTTCAATCTTTTGCTTGACTCTCTTCAAGAAGCGACCGCACACAAGACCGTCCAAAACCCGGTGATCCAAAGAAAGACAAATGTTCATCATATCGTGAACGGCAATCATGTTATTAATGACGACCGGACGTTTGACGATGGCTTCCATACTTAAAATGGCTACCTGCGGTGGATTGATGATCGGGGCTGAAAGCACGGAGCCGAAGGAGCCTGTGTTATTCACGGTAAACGTTCCGCCAGTTAGATCCGCCTGCGTTAATTTGCCTTCTCTCGTTCTCGTGACCATTTCGTCTATTGCTTTGGCAAGACCGAAAATGCTTTTTTGGTCGGCGTCCTTAATGACAGGAACGAATAAGGCATTCTCGGTGGCAACGGCAATCGAGATATGAATCGCTTTTTTGGCGATGATGTGATTGTCTGTCCACTGCGAATTTAAAATAGGGAATTCCTTGAGAGTCTCTGCTACCGACTTGATAAAGAATGGCAAATAAGTGAGCTGGAGTCCTTCTTTTTTCTTAAATTCCTCTTTAATCTGGCTGCGATAACTAACCAAATTCGTGACATCACATTCCACCATAAGCCATGCGTGCGGAATTTCCTGCTTGCTTTGTACCATTCGCTTGGCTATGGTTTTGCGGATGCCGGTAACTGGGATCTTCTCGTCGGCTTGATGAATGGTAGAATGGTCAGCAGATAAGGCATCAATTGATTCGGACGGAAACGCAATATCGGGAACTGATGCTGCCGCTTGTGATAATGACTGAGATGGAGATTGAGCTGGGGAGTCTTCAGACTGTTTCTTTTCTTGGACGATTTGCAAGATGTCTCTTCGGGTGATGCGTCCCGCAGTGCCCGAACCCTCTATACAGGAAAGATCCAGGTTGTAGTCTTGCGCCAGTTTGAGTACGGCCGGCGAATAGCGCTGCTGCTTGGCTGATTGCATGGTTGAATCATCGGTCTCCTCGTTTTGGGCGGCGGCAACTGGTTTGGACTCAATCGGCGTGCCTGTTTGTTTTTCCTCCTCAATACAGCAGAGCAGCGTTCCTACTGCTACCGTTTCATCTTCTTGAACGACAATTTCTGTTATCGTGCCGCTAAATGAAGAAGGAACCTCCGCATTCACTTTATCTGTAAGCACTTCACATACAGGATCGTATTTATTGACTTTATCCCCGACGTTGACGAGCCACTTGGAGATGGTTCCTTCCGTTACGCTTTCGCCTAACTGGGGCATGATGATTTTCTTAGCCATATTCTCCTCCCGTCGGCTCACAATTCGGCCAATTCTTTCATGGCCTGATATACTTTATCCGGGTTGAGCATGAAGAACTTTTCCATTGGCAAGCTGTAAGGCATAGCGGGGACATCCGGACTGCAAAGTCGTTTGATTGGCGCGTCCAATTCATAAAGGCATTCTTCTGCGATGACAGCAGCTACTTCAGCTCCAACGCCGCCCTCTTTGTTGTCTTCATGAACAATGAGCACTTTGCCGGTTTTGCGAGCAGCCTCTACAATAGCTTCCTTGTCCAGAGGATAGAGGGTACGTAAATCCAGAATGTGAGCGCTGTATCCATCTTTAGAAAGCTGCTCTGCCGCTTTTATCGCAAAATGCAAGGAAAGTCCGTAAGAAATAACCGTGATGTCTTCCCCTTGCTGCTTAATATCCGCCTTCCCGATCGGTACCGTATAATCCGAGTCTGGCACTTCTCCCTTGATCGAGCGATAGCATCGCTTATGTTCGAAGAAAAGAACAGGATCTTCATCGCGGATGGCCGCCTTTAGCAGGCCTTTGGCATCATACGGCGTGGAAGGCGTGACCACTTTTAGACCAGGAATACAGCAAAACATCGCTTCTACGCTTTGCGAATGATAGAGGGCTCCGCGAACTCCTCCGCCATAAGGGGCACGGATGACCAAGGGACAGTTCCAATCTCCATTGGAGCGGTATCTCATTTTAGCTGCTTCATTCACAATTTGGTTGACGGCAGGCATGATATACTCGGCGAACTGAATTTCTGCAACAGGCCTCATTCCATGAGCGGCTGCACCAATCGATACACCTGCAATGGCTGCTTCCGATAGCGGTGTGTCGATAACCCGTTGTTCCCCGAATTCCTCTTGAAATCCCTGTGTAACCCGAAATACGCCCCCACGCACTCCGACGTCTTCTCCTAATACAAATACCCTGCTATCTCGCTGCATTTCCTCTCGAAGAGCTTGGGACACTGCTTCAAGATAAGAAATTACGGCCATTTCTCCTCACTCCCCCTATTCTGCATAAACGTGCTTAAGGGCATCTTCCGGAGCTGAATCCGGGGCATTCTCCGCATATTCCGTGGCCTCATCGACCTCCATGCGTAACCGTTCATGGATCTCCATGTCTTTATGTTCATCTAATAGCCCCGATGCTTTCAGATAATTGCTGAAGGTTATGAGCGGATCCCGCTTCTTGGCTTCTTCCACTTCTTCACGGGAACGGTAGGTTCGATCATCATCGTCGCTTGAATGCGGGACTAAACGATAGAGCACCGCCTCGATAAGCGTTGGCCCTTCACCTCTTCTTGCCCGATCGGCCGCCTCTTTCGTGACTTTGTATACTTCTAATAGATCATTTCCATCCACACTGATGCCGGGAAACCCATATCCCTTTGCCCGGTCCGCGATGCTTTCGCATGCCGCCTGCTTGGAGAACGGAACCGATATGGCGTACTTGTTGTTCTCACACATGAAAATGACAGGCAGCTTGTGCACCCCAGCATAGTTAGCCGCTTCGTGAAACTCCCCTTGGTTGCTGCCGCCGTCCCCGAAGGCCGTTAATGCAACTAGCCTTTTTCCTTGCATTTTTCCAGATAAAGCGATTCCAACTGCGTGCGGAATTTGGCTCGACACGACACTAGAGCCCGAAAGAATATTCCGGCTTTTGCTCCCGTAATGACCTGGCATTTGGCGTCCGCCGCTCGTTGGATCTTCTGACTTAGCGAAAGCGGAAAGCATTAATTCCCGTGCTGTCAGCCCGAAAGCAACGACCATACCCATGTCCCGATAATAGGGACACAGAAAATCTCTCGTTGGATCCAGCGCATATGCCGCCCCTACCTGAGCTGCTTCATGACCTTGGCATGAAACGAGAAAAGGGATCTTTCCCGCGCGATTGAGCAGCCACATCCGTTCATCTATTTTTCGCGCCAAAACCATATGCTGATACATGTCAAGAACCTGCTGATCTGATAACCCCAGTGCTTGGTGCCGGTTCTGGACTTGACCAAATTCGGTGTTATTCATATCGTATCCCTCCGACAATTGTGCCGCTGCATACTGCGGTTTCCTTTATTTTATTAACCATCGTTCCAATCGTGAAATACATATACTGCATAGTAACGATGCAAAAAAAATATAGCCATTTGATTTGGTTATGGGCTCACCTTATTTACGTCCTACACATTTTCTAATCAGTTACATAGGCTAATGGAAAGAAGCATTTTGGAGGGTTATTATGAGGTATCGTTGTCCCTTATGCGGCAATTGGCGAACTGATCATACGATCATCGACGAATGGAGTAAGGTGATTCCCCCACCAGCCCCAGAGTTAAAAGCGGTCTCCATTGATCCGACAAGTACCGCACTCCTCATCTTGGATATGGAGGATTCGATATGTAACAATCCACGCTGTGTTGCATCCATTCCTAGAATTAATTACTTATTGACGGAAGCACGCAAGGCAGGGATGTTGGTTGTCTATAGTCTTACACATACAGGAAATGCATCAGACATTACTCAACTACTGCGCCCGGCGATGAACGAGCCGGTCGTGAAATCAAACGTAGATAAATTCTATAACACGGAGTTAGAGCAGATTTTGCAGAAGAATCATATTCGAACGGTTATTGTAACGGGTTACGCGGCAAATGGAGCGGTTCTCCACACAGCTACTGCTGCAGCATTCCGTGGATATGATGTAGTAATTCCAGTCGACGGAATGTCTGCTGCCAATCCGTATGCTGAACAATACACAGCATGGCATATGCTGAATAGTCCGGGAACACGGAACCGAGCCGTATTGACGAAGACGGATTTGATCCTACTCTAGAAATGTATGTTCGACAGGAACCATGTGAAAATAAAAACACAGCGCCTTTGTCGGCGCTGTGCGTTTTTAGTCTGATACGATGAGGTGCCACCATAATAGATAGCCTTTTATAAGGGAATGGACAGAAAGGTATCACTGGAGAGCATTCATTGTAACTTTAGCAGCCTCTGCAATCAGTTCGTTATGGATACCGTCGAACTGCTCTCTCGGAACAAATTTCATCAACATCGGCGTGATAATCTTGGTAGAGGCTCATTTATAAGTTGCTTTCTTCAAGTGAAAAAAGAAGAGGACGCCATTCGGCGTATTCCTTGCACCATAAGGAACATCGTGCAGTTCCAGAATCTTTTTGGAAATGGCGAGTCCGAGGCCCGTTCCTCCAGTAGCACGATGACGGGAAGCTTCCCCACGATAAAAGCGATCCCATATTTTTTCTATCTGTGCTGGCGGAATATGGACGCCTGTATTCTCGATGCATACCTTAACGATTTCCTGCTCCTCAATCATGGAAATATTAATGGAATATCCCTCTGGAGTGTAACGAATAGCATTGTTGATAAAGTTAACAATAACCTGCTCGATTCGAAGCTTATTGGCCACGACTTCAATCTGAGCAAGTGATACATTTAGACTCAATTGCTTGTTTGCAATTTCGGCATGCAGCTTTTCGCATGATTGCTCGATGACGGCATCAATTCGGAAGGTGTCCAGCATCATTTTGTAAGTACCCGATTCATATTTTGCTAACTCCAGCATGTCTACGATGAGAAGATCCATCCGCTTCACTTCATTTTCCATGGCAGCAAAGTAATAATCCCGCTTATGGTTGGCCACGCCATCTTTCAAAATCGACAGACAGCTCTGGATGACACTCAGTGGGGTTTTCAATTCATGCGACACCCCTGAGATAAATTCCTTTCGCGTAAATTCCAACTGTTTTTCTTTTTCAATATCCTGCTGGAGCTTCTGGATATAGGAATGCAAGGTATCCGATAATTCATTGATATTCCGGGACAGATCCCCGATCTCATCTTTGGACGTGATGGGAATCTTTTCAGAAAAGTCCAGATCCGCTATTTTCTTTGTCATATGATTGATTTGCAATAGAGGCCTTGCAATACCCTTGGAATAATAGAACGAAGTCAACAGTATAAGCACCAAGACAAATACGATGAGATATACATAATAATCCTGAATCATCCGTATTGCTTCATCGACTGGCTGCAGGGAGGCCGTTGCAAAAATAAAAGCGGGCTTGCCGTCTTTGTCTTTTATGGGAGTAACAAACTGTTTATATTTGATATCATTTTCCTCGTACGTTGTCTCTAAAGTGGCGGCTGCCTCTTCCTCATTATTTAACAACAATTCCGCTTGAAACGCTTTGATTCTATCCAAAAATAAGTGGTTCGTATAAATGAACCGCGAAGCTTCATTTTTTGTTGGAAGTGTCGTTTTCGCAATCGATCCAAATAGGTAAAGGGAAGGAAACCTCTCATCATTCCATTCTTCTGCTCTATTATTGGATGGCAGGATCTCGTGTTCCTTTTTTGCAATCTGATTATTTTCCCACGTAACTCCGGTGTTTAATATGCTGATTCGATAAGGAACGATGTTCGATCCCTTCCTAAGTGCTTGAATAATGACATCATTCCCTGCACGTAGAAATTCGTTCCCCTGACGGATATCCTCAATGTTTACAAAGCTGTATAAAGGGATCGTAATGGATTTGCCTGCAAATGTTTCATATGATCTATCTCTTATCTTTATTTCGATTGAATTCTCAGCGCTCTCCTTTACATTTCCGAATTGATCCAATACAGTCACCCAAGTATTGTGCTCACGGTAGAACTCTTGTTCCAGCCTTTCGATCGCTACGGCGTCGTCACGGTTTACATATTGTTTAGCAAATGCATGAAGGCTCGCTTGAACATTTTCTACCTTTTGATGGACGTAATATAGCTTGAAAAATACGGTCTGACCAATAAAGATGGTAGCAAGAATCAACACACATAATGCTGTTGTTAATACAAATAATTTGAAAACAATGCCTCTCTTCATAACAATTCCTCAAATTTATATCCGGAGCGAACAACCGTAACGATGCATTTGGATTTGTCCCCTAATTTGTGGCGAAGGTTGCGAATATGGCTGTTGACCGTCCGATCGTCGCCTGCGAAGTCATAGCCCCATATTTTTGTTATCAATTGTTCGCGCGTCATAATCATTCCTTTATGATTCATTAAGTATGTTAATATTTCGAATTCCGTATGTGTTAAGTTGATGTGGATTCCATCTACCGTAACCGTACGAGAAGACAGGGAGACCGTAATGCCGCTGCTGGAGATGATTGAACTTTCTGGTTCTTGCATATGCCGGTTTTCCAGCAGTCTCTTTGCTCGTGCCAACAAAATTTTAGGACTGTAGGGCTTAGTCACGTAGTCATCTGCTCCCAGTTCGAAACCAAGCAGTGTATCTTCTTCATCCACGCGGGCGGTAAGCATAATAATAGGGACACTCGATGTTTTGCGAATCCGTTGACATACAGACCAGCCATCTATTTCTGGCAGCATAATATCAAGAATAAGCAGATTCACTTCATTTTCCTGAAAGATTGATAATGCTTCTCTCCCGTCGCCGGCTTCCAAAACGATATATCCTTCGTTAAGAAAGTAGTCTTTCATAATTTCTCGTAAAATTTGTTCGTCTTCCACAATTAAAATTGATTTTACCATGATTACCCCTCATTATATGAAAAATTCCCCCTTTTTAAGGGGGACTCCATGCATAAATATCATTACCTACACGTGGATGTTATAAACGGTCATCCTTTTGGAAGTTAAGACGAAAATGTTCTTCGTCATGGTATACTGCGAACTCATATCCCTTTTCTTTATAAAATTCAATGATTTCCGGCAGCACCTGTAAGGTTTGCTGCTTCTCGTGCATAAGGACAACTTCCAAATCCTCCGTCGTTTGTTTTTTTACATTTTCGACAATCTTACTTGGGTTATCTTTTAACTTCCAATCATACGAGTCAATCGTCCAGTCCCATATTTTAATACCTGCATCTGCGATTTGATCACGAATTTGTTCTCCTTTTAAGCCTGGTGCAGAGCCATATGGAGGACGTGTCAATTTCGGATTCGTACCGGTAATATTGCGGATCAAATGTAATGTTTCTAGCATTTCGGGGACAAATTGTTTATTGTCATATAATTTGATAGCATCATGCGTCATACTATGGGCTCCAACATAATGACCTTCTTCTACGGCTCTTTTGACATTATCTTGGTACCCCGTATTTTTTAGATTACTTCCTTGCATGAAAAAGGTTGCTTTTACATTGTGCTCTTGCAATACATCTAGAAATTGCCCCGTTAATGAACTTGGCCCATCGTCAAAAGTGAGGTAGACTACCTTTCCCTTCGGTTTACCGTCTAGCTTTTTGTGTTGTGTTGGCTGTAAGGGTCTCTTATTTTGCTGTTGTACAGCATTTTGGCTAACATCTTTGACTCTCTCAGCTGCAGTAGAGAATAATTTTCCATTATTAAGGAATATTAGAAAAGATACTGCTAGGACAATCCCTATTGAAAATCCTGTTTTCATAATTAAGCGTTTATTACTTCTGCCGTGTCGTGATGATCTCATGTTATCGATCCTTTCTCTGTCATTCACTTGTTGAGATGAATACATTCATGTCTATTTCTTCTTTTTACAAGTGATAGATTAATGTAGAAAGATAAAGATAAGATGCAGATCATGTCGATAATATTTAAAGAATAGACTGTACATTTATATTTATCGTGTAATGAGGTCAGTCAACTAATTGGTTACTTCTTCTTCGATTAACGAGGCTTGAGAACGAAGCCCGACATCAAAAATCCCCCTGCAGCAACACGCGCGGTGTCACCGACAGGGGGAACGATTAATTCTCCAATGGAATAAGATTAGTATTTCGTTGTTGGTTCCTTCACTTGATCGAAGACAATGATACCGTCGAACTGTTCTCTTGGAACGAATCGCATTGACATCGGCTCAATAATCTCGGATGTCATGCCATCCTCCGCTGCATAGATCGGCTTGAACATCCATGAGTTGCTCTGCTTCGGGGACTTTTGCTTGGATAGATCGGCAAATGCAATTTTATACCCGCTACGCATCATCAACTCTTCCAGACTTCCCTTCTGCATTGGCTTTATATCGAAGAGCTTCTGCGTCGTAATGGTGCTTGCCTTGCCGCTGTTCATATAGAGCCCGACTACATAAGCTTTATCCTTCAGCTTCTTATGGAGCAGTTCGCCCATGCTGGTGAAGCTGCCGATCCATTTTCCTTGCTCTTTGGTCTGAATCTTAGATGTATTCTTCGCCAAATGATCGTTATGTGCCCATAGAATCACTTTTTTGCCGGGATACATCACCTTCATTAGCCATTCGACGTTGTCAGCCATAATCCGGTCGCGGAATTCATAGCTTTCCTTCGTGTTATACATCCCCATCTCGATGAACTTCACTCGATCTCCGAGCGTCTTGATCGCAATATCCACCATATGCGGGTTGGCTGGATAAGCCGCTGTGAGCTCCTTCTTGTGCTCTTGGATGAATTGGATCAAGGCGTTGTATTTAGGCTCGTACGTTTCCTTTACCTTCTTAACAGCTGCCTTTGCCTCTGGATGGCCGTCTTCCATGCCATATTCATTAAACACCTTATACAAATCCGTCATTGCTTGCATCTCGAAGTTGAAATACTGCTGACCTTGTTCCTTGTCCACCTTGGCAATCCAACCGGCAATAAACTGTGTGAGATAGCCCGAAGTGAATTGCATGTCATAACCAGCGAGATGGAGCGGGTTGTTGGTTCCCTGCTGTTTCTTGATGTATTCGAATAGATTCAGCGTCTCCTTGGAGTGCCAGATTGGGAATATCGAATGCTGCATCATCTCTTTCGGGGTCAAGTTGCGGGCATTCTCGTTCGTCATGAAGGCATCCCCAAGTCCGGATTCAAATGCAATCACGTCATAACCCAGCTCTTCGTGCAAATACTTAATCAATCTTGTCTTCATGCTGCTGTATTCCGCAACACGGTGGAAGTTCTCACCGAGACTGACGACCGTCTTATCCTTCAAGATCGGCTTCAGAAACTCTAAATCTTTATAATTCGATGACGTTGTCGATGTAATCTCCCGTATATTTTCCTTCACTCCGTCATTCTTTTGCGCTGCCGCTGAGGCATTGAACGGGGATAGAACGAGCGTAAACGCCATACCTAGAGCTATCAATCCTTTTAATCGTTGTACTGCTTGCATGATGAAAATACTCCTCCTTAGAAATTCATTCTCGTTACTCTTTTGTTTGCAAAGTCATCGTAACAGCGAATTCTAAGGAAAGTATAAAGATAGAATACAATTCTAGTTATTTTCCGTCCGTATACCCCATTCAGTGATTAGGAGTATGTGGAAGGTTATGTTTCAATTCGCGTCTGACCGCCAAATAATGCGATGGAGAATCACCGAATGCGCGGCGGAACATCGCAATAAAGCTGCTCGGAGTTCCATAGCCAAGCGCATCAGCTACCATCCCTACAGAATCCCCTTGCGCCAGCATTTCCAATGCAAGCGTGAGACGAGCCTGTTGGCGCCACTGCGCAAAGGTCAACCCGGTTTCTGCCAATATTAAGCGGCGCAATGTACGTGGAGATAATGCTGCCCAAACGGCCCATTCGTTAAGCGTACGATTATCTTCGGGCTGCTGCAGGATCGCGTCCGTTATGCGCAAAAGGCGCGGATCAACCGGTAAGGGCAAATGTAATGGCTCAAGAGGAGCGATTTTAATCTCATCGAGCAAAACCGCGATTATTCTTTCTTGATGAGGTTCCAGGATTTCTTGATCCCTCCACGACACCGTTCGCTGCACAAGCGCACGCATGAGCTCACTTACATTGATGACACACGGAGTATGTGATAA
This sequence comes from Paenibacillus sp. KS1, assembly GCF_001680695.1. Classification (NCBI taxonomy): domain Bacteria; kingdom Bacillati; phylum Bacillota; class Bacilli; order Caryophanales; family Paenibacillaceae; genus Paenibacillus; species Paenibacillus sp. KS1. The sequence goes on from NZ_MAIS01000073.1 coordinate 22,751, forward strand.
GTCTCTGCTGATTTCAGGTGTAAGCAGTAAGCTCCAGCCGCTCATGGCTCCACTAACTGTGACCTTATGCGCTACATCCGGCGGAATCCACCCTGCACGGCGGGGAGGCAGCAACCAGGAACCGGTTGCAGTTCGCACATGGATTAGCCCGCTTTCCACACAAAAAAACTGCCCTCGCCGATGCCTGTGCCAATCGTATTCACGTGTTCCAAGCCGGAAAGGGTTGTCGGAATCATCATTGCCCCAAAAGGCAATTAATGAAGGCCCTTCCAGCCAATCACTCTTATCTACCTCTTCTGAGTTCAGTTTGCAACGCCCCTTTTTTTGGCCATTTCTCGTTATTTTTTGTCCAATTAGCGTTATCGTACATCGTTATTCCTATTCTAAAATATAGAACAGACCATGTCTAATTGATTGAATTCACCAGCATATTTTTATGGAGGGATCTCGATGTCATCTAATTCTGTGAATTTGTCTACCCCAATCGTGTCGTCACCACTGAAAAAAGGCATACCTGCATGGGTTGCCGCATTAGTTGCTTGTTTATGCGCCTTTATGGTCGTCATGGACAGCTCGATTGTTAATGTTGCTTTGCCGGCCATGCAAACGGATCTGGGCCTTTCTGTTGCTGAACAGCAATGGGTAATTGATGCCTATTTGCTGACATTAGGCGGTTTTATGCTGCTTGCGGCACGTGCCAGCGACATTTATGGCAGAAGAGTAATACTTCAGTCTGGACTTATCCTATTTACGTTAGCCAGCCTCGCCGGCGGACTTGCAACAACAGGCCCCATGTTATTAGCGGCACGTGCTGTACAAGGACTGGGAGGCTCTGTGCTCGCCACATCTACACTAACCGTAATCGTTGCTGCATATCCGAGAGGTGCCAAGCAAGATCGGGCGATATCGTTATGGGCAGCCTCTTCCTCTATTGCATCTGCGTTCGGAGTAATGATTGGCGGTGTTCTAACGAGCTTAATCAACTGGCGTTGGGTAATGTTTGTTAATGTTCCAATCGGGGTTGTGCTCAGCGGTATGGTTGCCATTTGCCTACTTCCACAGTCGAAAGAAAATAGTCCCGCCAAGCTGGATATACCAGGAGCTGCAGCAATTACGCTTGCTCTGACGGCCTTTATTTTTGGAATCACACAAACGCTTGAACGGGGTTGGAAATCTCCAGTTGTTCTGTGCTCGTTAGCCGGTGCGCTTGTGCTATTGCTGATGTTCATCGCTATTGAAAAGAACACAGCTGCGCCTTTAATTCGTTTAAGCATTTTCCGCCACTGGAATGTACGGATTGGCATTTTCATGGTACTTGGACTTGGCGGAGCTCTAACAGCCAATGTGTTATTTTCATCACTTAGCTTACAGCAAATCAGCGGATACAGTCCGCTGCAAACGGGATTAGCGCTGCTGCCTATGGCGGCCATGCTTGCTATTTCTTCGATTATATCCCGGCCACTTCGTGCCGCTGGCTTTAAAAGGCTTCCATTTCTGGGTGGTCTCTTGGCCGCTGCAGGATTTGTCTGGTTCAATTGGCTGCCGGCTCATCCAGACTATATCTCTGAGTTCTTGTTTCCAAGTTTACTTGTTGGATCAGGACTAGGCTTGATGTTAATGACCGCCATCCAAGCTGTGCTTGCGGGCATTCCGGCACAGGATACAGGCCTTGCTTCCGGTTTGCAAAATACAGCACGTCAACTTGGTGGCGCGCTTGGTATAGCCATACTCGTGACACTCTCTCATACGGTGACCACGCTACATGTAGAATCTGGGAGTACTGCCGTAGTGGCACAGCTAGCTGGTTACCATAGTGCATTCCTTGCGGCAGGCGTAATCTGCGGCATATCCGCCTTGATATCGTTATTACTTCGTAGTAATAGAGCCGATTGATAGTGAATACATCACTAGTGTATGTCATGAACCCGTAATGAAACCAACGGCAGACTTCTTAGAGTTTGTTCGAAGTTTCATTCTTAGAACACGAATAAGCCGCAAGGAATAATCCTTGCGGCTTCGATATCCATAGTAATGAGTCTTTTCATTACCTCTTTCTTCCCATCAATCCTCTATTCTCCCAAATAACGTTCCTTCAGCACATGCAAATGATGCAGCTCATGCCCCGCGATCGTATAAGCAAGCGCACGCGCCGATATCGTCATGTTGTTCGTGGTACCTGTGCGAAGCGCAGCTTCATCGGTGAGACCGCGCAGCAGCGTCAACGTTGCATGACGGACGGCTTGGTAGTCTTCCAGCAGCTCGGACATTGGCATTGAATCGAAAGTGGAGCCACTCATGAATAGACCCTCATCGAATCCTGGCAGAGGTGTCTGATCCCCTCTCGCAATGCGCAACAGCCGGTACGCCATGACGCGTTCCGTGTCAGCAATATGACCGAGCACTTCCTTAATAGACCATTTGCCCGGCGCATAGCGATATTCCCCTTGCTCCTTCGAGAGGTTCGAAATTAATTTCGTCATTTGCTCTAGCTGCTCAGCTAGCATCTCCTGCAAATCCCCTGCTGGCACCTGGCTAATGTAATTTGCAAAAGCTTCCCCATACTCTGACGGAAGTGGCTGTGTTAACATGTTTCCCCACGCTCCTTTTCCAAAAATTATATCATATCCCCCCATTATGTGGTACTTGCTATGCGGGCAGCTCAAAATTTACAAGACCAGCTGTAGGGTATTTGGAAACACAGCATTTATGACTATTACCGAGCGGATTTAAAGTTTAGATAGCTCCCTTTTTACATGTTATAATTACAAAATTCATAGTAGGCTTATCTTTCATATTTTTATTGGGCTCGTCAATCTCTGAGAACTCGATTAATCCATACTTCTCAAATTCTCGTCTTACTGAATTCGAATCATAGTAGAACATTTTGACGCCTTCCATAATCTCAAATCGATCTTTACTCAGTTCTCTGCCTTTGCCATACATGGGAGCCTTTTTTGTAACAGCAGTAAACATCATGTATCCATCGGGTTGTAACTGATTGTAGCAATCTTGAATCAATTTTTCCCGTTCACGACGGTTCAGTAAATGAATCAGGGCGTAGCAGAATATCGCATCATATCGCTTGTTATCAAATGGCATATTCGTCACTGAACCATGATAAATAGTAGCATTTACCCCGTTTTTCCTAGCTAAATCAATTGCTGTTTTTGATATCTCAATACCTGTCACATGCATTCCGTTATCTGAGAATATCTTTGCATTTCTTCCGTAACCAAAACCAGGTATCAATACGTCCTTCACTTTCTTCTCGAGGAAAAAGTCCTTTGCCATAAAAGCAGAGTCGGAAGGTTCCAATCCCCACATCATTTGTTTCTCAATAAAGCTTGCTTCCCAGAATTCTGTCATAGCTTTCTCCTCTGTGATGGTTTCAAATGCGATATAATACAAAAGCATATAATATATATTGTAGATATCTTATATCTGTAAATAGACTATAAAAAAACATCTCTGATGAAGTGAGTGTTACTTTACTTCATTAATTGCAAGCATATTGGGTTACTTTAGTAACTTTTTTGTTCTGCAGATGCGCTCTAAAATAGGTTTTGCTTGTGTCATCATATTGAAAAGAAAGAGGACAATTTCAAAAGATATTATAGATCCCATTTATCTATTATTGTACAGATGCGAAGTACGTAAGTCAATTTTCCCTATTCAACCGCTCCAAAAGAGAATCGAGGATCTAAGTCAAAAAGTGAACACCCCTTTTCCTACTATTGGCCACGCCCTTAGTCATATGTATACGGTTGACACGATGTGGTTCACGGAACCAGATTAGAATTTCGTCGCATCTTGAAATTGAAATACTGCTCACCTTGCTCCTTGTCCACCTTGGCAATCCAACCGATATTAAACTGCGTTAATTATCCCGAATTGAAATGCATGTCATACCCTGCAACATAGAGCAACGCTGATGATTAGTGAGGCATCACTACATATTCCCATACTCCAGACACATAATAAAAACCGATCCTGGCTCCCTTTACTTGGAAGGAGTAGGATCGGTAATATGAATTAATGTTCTCTTATAGCGACATCCGGTATATATGCAAGACATCGGAGCGGCTCAATTTCTTAAAGTTTCCTATATCACCATATATCATTGCTTTATCCGCCATTAATTCAATCGTTGAATCGTCGATGCCATAATCCGCTAATCTGCTTGGTGCAGAAAGGGATACAAAGAATTCCCTAAGTGCGGCGATGCTTTCTTAAGCAACTTGTTGATCGTTTTTGCCTTCAGGATTGATGTTAAAAACACGTTCTGCGAATTGTTTGAATCGCCCAATGTTGGCATCTAGCGAGTACGTCATCCAGTTTGGAAACAAGATAGCAAGACCTCCGCCATGCGGAATGTCGTGAACTGCCGATACGCATGCTCAAGAGAATGAGAAGCCCAATCGCCCGTGGTGCCTATGGCGAGGGTTCCATTTAAGGCCAGCGTGCTGCTAAACAGACCAGCCAAGCTTTTCCTGTATTTCCCAATTGGTGATGACGGAGAGTCCGTTCATTTCCGAGCCGGTGGCGGCAATCGTCAGCACTGTACCCAAAGGCAATGCGTCTCCAGGTACTCCTTTGTGGATAACGATATCCCAGAAATCTCCCTCGTATTTGGCTCCTACCGCGACTGCTTTCGCGTCTTCCTCCTTAATTGTAGCATTGTCTCATTTCTAGCTGCTCAAGAGGGTTCCTATCCCTCGGTTCATAGCCAGCTTATGGTAGTGATGGGCCATGGCGATATCGAATATCGCCATGCCCATAGGATTAAACATGATAGCATCGTTTGGTCTTCGTTGTTTTAGTTCATTTTCCAGCACAATGTCCACAATGGATTTCGTGTGCTCTTTTTGCAATCCCATTTGTTCATTCATGTGCAGGATATCCGTATTTTCCCGACAAACCTCTTCCCAGTTATCGACTATAATGGATTTCGTGTGATTCAGAATTTCAGGCCTAAAATCCCGTAAGGATACATTCAGAATAAGAGCATTGTCCTTAGGTTTTCGATCTATATAACCAGATTTGGACACCGTGCACGTGATAAATATATCCGAGTTTACATAGGCGTCTTCCCAGCTCTTGCAAATCTCCACTTTCCCCTCTAAATGCGAAATTTCCTCTGGTTGAACTCCTGCCACATCGTAAATATATATTTTGCTTAAGCGCTCTCCGAGCAATGAGCATAACATCTTCAAATGAAATTTACCGATCGGGCCAAATCCTACAATGCCTGCTTGAATATTTTCCAGCCGTTTCGTATTTTCATAGTATTTCACGATTAAGCCTGATACGGCTGATGTGCGTATGACGCTTATCAGCGAAGTATTGATAGTTGCTATCGGTACACCCGTTTCCGCGTCGTTAAGGATCGTTACCGAATTTGCTCGAGGCAATCCTTTTTGTATATTATCTGGAAAACTGGCAATCCACTTTATTCCCGCGATCTGAAATGCGCCGCCTGCGTAGGCAGGCATCGCAATGATGCGGTTGGCTTGATTCTGGAATCGCAAATAAGGTTTAATCGGTTGCGAGTATTCCTCATTCGCGATGCAACGAACCGCATGTTCGATGACATCAATATTGGCATCCCAATCCACACCGAGATCCAAAATATCAGCATGATTCAAATACAGCATATAGAGAACCTCCCGTCATTTGTACGGCCTTTGACCGGCACGCAGTTAAAATAGTGACTATCTAAGCTTTTTCCCAAATTGCTGAACGCCGTCCTGCGAGCATAGAACTCCGATTACGCACTCTTCGACCTTAATGAATTCAATTTCAATCTCTACCGCTTTGGCAAAATATGATAACTCTGAGAGCGGAAACAATTCAAACTTGGATTGATCTTGCCCACTAATAAGTAGCTTCGTTCCATCACTATCAATTACCAGTTTGTAATCACTATGCAGTTCGTACTCTCCAACAAAATCTGTGAAGGCGCTTGGAGATACCTCAATGGCCATTTTTTGGCCCGGATAGTAGTTCGGCCAATGATACTCTTCGGCAATAGCCGAAAGGATATTTCGTATGATCGGTAAACTGTGATCTGTATTTACCATCACAACTGCCCCGTATCCAAGCTTGCTGTAGCCAACAAAGCGGCTGCAGTATCCTTCATTAATACCTTGCTGTCCAAAACGATGATACTCATCCTGTCCGCCTAACGCAAAACCTAGCCCCGTGTATAGATCTCGGTACGGTTTCATCATCTCGTTCACGGAGGAGTTTCTCAGGAATACATCCGACTTGCCGATTATTGCTTCCTGGATAGCGATGATAAATTTTGCTAAATCAGTCGGTGTGCTCCATAATCCGGCCGCCGCTAGTTCTGGATATACATGCCAAGACCCGCTAACCTTCTCGCCGCCAACCATATAATGGCCGGAAGCCGCCCGACTATAATTTGACGGTGATAGTGGCTGTTCGAAGGAGATGTCCGTCATCTGAAGTGGTTCAAGTACTAACTGCTTCATTAATTCCGAGAATGGCATGCACGTCACATCTTCAAGCAACTGCTGCAATATAAGATAACCGCCGCCCGTATGGCTGAGCAGCTGCCGGATACTGGACTATCTAAAAACTTCTCCATCGTCTGCTCTTTCGCCCGGTAATATCCGCGAGCCAGTCCAACACCTCCAATATAGAGTTCACCGACCATCCCAAGCGGAAGCACCTGTAGGTTCATTCGGTTGGGCCGTATGTATTGATAATCTCTGCGCAGAAAGAAGGCGACGTTGTCCATGGTCGTAATTTTAATAAATTGATTGGTTCGCCTCCCAAAAACAATCGATTGACAGAGCGGAGACGCGAAAAATGATGCCCAAGATCCTTTTGATCTTCCTCAGGCGCATGCAAGTCGATCAAGGGATATATAAGGCTAGGCGCACAGTTGATCATAGTTACTTGCTCTCGTTCGATCGTTTCAGATATGCCTGCATAATCATTGACGCCTGCTGGAAAAAGACAAAGGCGTCCACCGGTTAGTAGCGGAGCATACAAGTTTTTTTGCGCCAAGTCAAAACTGATTGAAGCAATCAACAGTACACAATCCGATTCGCTAAATGTAAATTCGTGCGTGTACCAATGCATTAGATTCACAAAGGCATGAGATTTAATCATGCCCCCTTTGTGAGCACTACTACGCACTCTGCATGCTGCATCAAGTAATGGATACGATCTTGCGGATAGGTAGTATCGATTGGGACATAAGCAGCTCCCGCCTTCAAAATCCCCAGAATTCCGATGATCAGTTCAAAAGAGGACTCCATCATAACGCCTACGACAGAATCTTCACCTACGCCATATCTGCGCAAGTGCCAGGCAACCTGGTTTGCCCTTTCTCAATTCCTTATAAGTAATTTGCCGCCCTTCGCAAACAACGGCAATATGACTTGGAGTACGGGAAACCTGTGCTTCAAAAAGCTCGCTGATCGATTGATGGAATGGATACTCTGTATTCAACTGATTAACGATAAGGAGGATCTGCTTCTCTTCCTCGGAAAATATATCGAAATCGGCCAATGGAACATCCATATGAAATACCGCCTCTTTGTTGTGTGAGAAAATAATCAGCTTTCTTCCTTTGGCCAACCGCCCCACAATTGCCCCATATGACCGTCCGGATCGCGGAAAGTGAAGCCGTACCCGCCCTGTGGCTTGTACACCATTTCGCCGATATCGTTCCCTTTCTTCTTTAACTCCTCGTACACTTCATGAATATTGTCTACCTCCAGCGAGATGATTGGCTGATGCTCTCCACTGCCATTCGTAAAGTCCAGCTTTGGCACCTCTGGGCATCGAATAAGCCCAAGTCCGACTCCCCCGACGTTAAGCCAAGCCTCTTGGTCACCCGGGGAGTATTCGAAAGTGAACGGAATACTGAGTACCTCATTGTACCACCTAACGGAAACCTCTAGATCACGAACCGGCAATGAAACAACTGCATAGTTTTTTATCTTTATTGCCATTATGTGTATTCCTCCTTGTTAAATATATTGATTTCAAGGCTTCTGTAATCACAATTCCCCATCGGCTTAAAGCTTTGGCGGGGTGCTGAACATGCTATTATGTACCTTTTTACTTGCAAATCATGATTACGTTCCCATCAGGGTCTTTGATATTGAACCAATGTCCGTTTTCAATACCGGTTACCAATTCTACATTAATTGATTTCATGTATTCATAGGACTCTTCAATATCATCTGCAGCGAATTGAACAACTGGGATGTTGAATACGTGTTCTGGAGAATATATCTTGCTGTCTAATACGATATTCGTTTCCCCCTGCATTGGAAGCACATAAATATGTCCAAAAAATATTTCTCCATCAGTCGGCAAGCCGAGTAATTTGCAATACCAATCTCTTGCGTTCTCAATATTGCTTACTTAATCGATAACTGGAACGAATACATCTACTTTTCCTGGCCATTCAGGATCTTCAAATTGATAAACCTCGAGTGCAAGAGCCTTCGAATTGTTTTCAAATCCATTGTTTGCAAGGTAAGTATGGATTTCTTCATAAGGGTCTTTTTCTGTTCTTGTTGTCGCATAGGAATGAGGCGGAGTTGTAAAACCAATCATGCCTTCAGGGATATCCTCAAGGGAACTTACTTCCATGCAGAAAAAATAAGTGAATAGTACTTCCGATGAGAAGTGTGGACACACATATTCATTTGAATTAATTACGTTTTTGATTTCATGTTTGCGATTCAAGAATGATTCTTTTGTAGCTTCAACTCTCTTTGGGTCATGATTCTGAAAACTAGATGTTACTGGAATGCCGATAAATTTTTTTTCCTGGAGGTGAACAATCTCGACTTGGTTTTGGTTCATATTCATTTCTCCTTTGAAATTATTTCGTAAAGCTTTTGAGCCATCTTGAATCTTGATTCAAATCTATCATACTGAGCAAGTTTCCATCCGGATCCTCAAAATCCATTAAATAAAAATCGCCATTGTCACGGATATCAAACACGTTTACTCCATTGTTCTTCAGATACTCATGAGCAGAGTGGACATCCTCGGTTAAGAAGTTATAGTAAGGTGTGATTAATGCATCTTTGTTCTTAAATGTAACCGGCTGCTTTTCATCTACTTGTATCAGTCCTAATACAGTAGGAGTATGATTCAGTTTCAATGTTGCACCCAATCCCCAATTCACGGTTAGTTGAAATCCTAAGATGCTCTCATACCAGTGAATGGACTCTTCAAGATTTTTGACTGGAATAAAGATACTTCCGATTTCTCTAATAATAGCACCCATCGAAGTCACCTCATCTGATTTGTTGAAAATCTAACAAGTCAGTAATTTAGTTCGCAGTCGTGATTTTCCCAAATATCAAATAGGTTGCCATCCAGATCTTCCAATACAAAGAATTTCCCGTACTTCCCCTCATCGCTAATGTTTCCGACTTTCACGTCTTCTGATTTCAAATAGGTATGTAAAGACCCAATATCATTTGTGAAAAAGGTTATGATCCATCTCTTCTTATTGTTGATTTCGAATACAGCTCTCGTGTCGTTATCACTTTGAATTAAGTCTAATATAGGCCTATTGTACCTAAACAAACTTAAATATCCTTCCCGCTGGTGTCGAATGTTAAATCCAAAGTGTTTCACGTACCATTCTGCTGATTTCTCGATGTTAGCCACAGGAATGACATTGTATGCAATGCCAAGGATTTTCCCGTCACTCATCATATTGCCTCCTCTCAGGGTCATTGTCGATTTCCCAAAATTTAGGTTCTTACAATTTCGACTTTATTCCCCATATTCGTTAGACATGTGCAAGGACTACCTTGAATATCGTTTTCTTGAGGTGTACAATCTCAGTCGAGACGGTCAAGAAGATCATTTCTGAATACTTAAGATTTTTAGGTTCCTCGGCAATTTCATAAAATGTCTCATGTGTTTTACGGCGAACAGCCTTATGGCTCCATTGGAACATGTTAGAATGTGTTGGTGTGCTAATGTGAAGTCTTGTTGGTGGGTTTCTAGAGTTCTCTCCATCGACTTGCCTTGGAAGAGCGAGGGGTGCGAATGCTAGCACGTTACGTGAATACTATGATTTCAGAAGTTAGTGCTCAAAATCATTGGTTTCTGGTTAGTTTAGATATTAAACATAATAGAACATTCGTTCCTAGTTGTAAATATAACAATTGAATTTTATTCGGAAATATCGCGTAGCCTTTGTATTCACGAATTCAAGAGGCTTAAGGCGAATATTGCCGAGAGGCTTTTCCACTTTGCTTCCCAGGGTTATCTGCCTGACTTCACTTCCTCGAAAAGCCTAGGGTAAATCAAGGATTTGTTGGGGCCCGCAGC